>PWFB01000161.1 GCA_003553695.1 Desulfonatronospira sp. | reverse complement strand
CTGGGAAGAAGGGGTGATCATCAGGCGCGACCGGCAGAAGACCATTACTGCCCAGTGCGAAGCGGACCAGGGAGGGGGGCAGGCTCTTATGGAGCGCATAAGAAGCGACATCGAGGCCATAAAGCTTCCTCCGGGCTACAGGATGCAGTGGGGCGGTGAATACGAACAGTCCAGGGATTCCCAGAGGGAGGTCTTTTCCGGGGTGCCCATCAGCTTCCTGTTCATGGCCCTGGCAGTGGTGGCTCTTTTCAATACCCTGCGCCAGCCCCTGATAATCGCCATGGTCCTGCCCCTGGCCATGATCGGAGTGACCCTGGGTCTTCTGGCCACCAGCCAGCCCTTCGGGTTCATGGCCCTTCTGGGGACCCTGAGCCTGTCGGGCATGCTTATCAAGAATGTGGTGGTCCTTCTGGACCGGATAGACAACAATCTGGCCTCAGGGGAAGAACCTTACCAGGGGCTTGTCAACGCTTCGGTGAGCAGGCTCAGGCCGGTGATGATGGCCACCCTGTCCACGGTAATGGGCATGACCCCGCTTCTTCTGGATATATTCTGGCTGTCCATGGCCATAGCCATTATCTGCGGGCTGACCTTCGCCACCGTGCTCACCCTCCTGGTGGCCCCGGTCCTTTATGCTATTCTTTTCGGAATCAAGACGCCGGAAGGAAATACTTAGGGTTTATTTCTTCTTCCTTTTCCCGGGTACCTGCTTGTCGGCCAGATGGGCCAGGTGCTGCAGGCGTTCGTCAGCCAGCCGGTATATGGAGCCAGGGGAGTACTTCCCGTCGGCCAGTTTTTTCCCGGCCCTGGTCCCGGTGAGGATTTCCATGGCTTCTTCTATGCAGGTGACCGCGTACACCTGAAACATGTTTTCCTTTACCGCCCCGATGACTTGGCTGTTGAACATCAGGTGGGCCAGGTTGTCCCTGGGGATGATCACCCCCTGCCCGCCGGTAAGGCCTTTACGCCTGCACAGCTCGAAATAACCCTCGATTTTGCGGGTTACCTCGCCCACCGCCATTACGGCCCCGGACTGGCTGATGGCCCCGGTAAAAGCGTAAGACAGGTTTATGGGAACGTTGGACAGGGCTGAGAGCAGGGCGGCCAGTTCCGCCCCGGATGCGGAATCGCCGTCGATCTGGGCGTAATTCTGCTCGAAGCACAGGCTTCCGGAAAGTACCAGGGGCTTGTTCTGGGCAAAAAGGTTCTGCAGGTAGCCCTTGATGATCATCATGCCCTTGGTATGAATGGGGCCCCCCAGTTCAGCCTCGCGTTCCAGGTCCATTATGCCGCCGTGCCCCACCCCTGTGGTACAGGATATCTGATGGGGCAGGGCCAGGATATAATCTCCGTACATGCTTATGGACAAGCCGTTGGCTCTGCCCACTGCACTGCCCTGGGTCCGGACCTTGATGGCCTCGCGCTCGTACTCGGACATGAATTCGTCTTCGTAAAGGCTCAGACGGTATTTGCGCGCCTCGAGGGCCCGGCATACAGATCCGGCGTTTACCTTGTCCATACCCTGCATGCGGGCAAAGGCGTCAGCCTCCACCATGAGGTCCGCCAGTTGCGAATACTTGAGGGACAGCTTCTGCTGGTCTCCTGCGATGCGTGATGACTGATCCACCAGGGCGGCCACCGCCTCCCGGTCAAAGGGCATAAGAGAGTTGCTGCCGGCTATTGCCGCCAGGTCGGTGCTCTGGTTGCGTATGGATTCCCGAGTGCGGGGAGTGCTTTCCCGGAGATGGGCCTTGACCTTGAAAAGCTTGCCGAATCTTTCATCCGCCTCCAGAAGAAGTTCATACAGTTCATCAGATCCCAGAAGAATGATCTTGATGTCCAGGTCAATGGGTTCCGGCCGGATGGTCCGGGTGCGAACCATTTCGTACTGGTCAGCCGGGTCCTCTATTTCAGCCCTGCCGGAGCGCAGACAGCGCAGGAGGCCTTCCCAGGCCTGGGGCTGGGCGAGAATGTCCTCGGCCCGGATTATCAGGAATCCGCCGTTGGCCTTGTGCAGGCTGCCTGGCTTGATAAGGGTGAAGTCGGTATAGTAGGCGCCCATCTCGGTCTCGCGCTCTATACAGCCCAGCAGGTTGAAATAGTTGGGGTTGTCCTCCACTAGAACCGGGACGCCTCCGTTGCGGGAGTGTTGCACGAAGATGTTTACCCCGTAGCGGGAAAGGCAGGCATCAGCCCCCCCCGCCTGCATGTCCTGGCAGGTTTCCGTGGACTGGTCCCTGGGCTTGAACTGATCGATATTGTCCAGCAGGTCCTGCTTCAGGTTTTCCAGGTAGTCCATTAGCCTCTGGTTGTCCGAGAATTTCTGGCGGATTTTTTTCAGGCAGGAGTCTATTCTTGTTCCAGCCACTTCACGGTCCAGTCTGCGTTCGTTTTCCTTGAGGTCCTGTTCTTTTCTGCTTATCTGCCTGGACAGCCCGAGCAAAGCTTCCATGATGCGGTTGCTCTGCTGCATGAGGTCTTTTCTTACCTCTGATTCCAGTTTCTCAAACTCTCCCGGATCCATGGCCCTTCCTTCCACCAGGGGGTAAAGGGTCAGGGAGCCGTTTTCATCGACGCTAAGGCTGAATCCACTCCTGTGCGCCTTGTGCTCCATGCGGGAAAGCAGATTCTCCCGGGTTTCATTGTATTCCTTGATGAGATCGCCATGTTTGCGGATATAAAAATCCTGTTCAAATCCGGCAGGGATGGATTCACGGATCTTTTTAATGGCCGCCTGCATTTCCCGGCGAAATTCCCTGGCGCTTCCAGGGGGCAGGCCTATGACCAGGGGCTGATCCGGCTCCTGGAGATTGTTTACGTATATCCAGTCGCCGGGAGTGGGCATTTTTTCGGCTCTGGGGCTTAGAAAGTCCAGTATGAAGCGGTTTCGGCCCAGGCCTTTTTCTCCGGAAAGATAGACGTTATAACCGGAGCGTTTGATGGCCAGGGCCAGTTCCAGGGCATCAAAGGCCCTTTGTTGAAAAATCTGTTTGTTGTCACGGCGGGCTGCAGCCCTGCCGGTGTGACTGAATCCGATCCTGGACGCAGGCAGCTTGATGCTCAAGCTGGAGGGGGGCACTTGAAATTTTCTGGTCATTTATTCCTCTGAGAAGAAGATTGTGTCCGGAAGGTTAAACCGGATGCAGCAGATTTCAAATATATTCACGGACGGCTGATTTTGCAAGACGGCTTTTTTCCGGGCATTCCCACAGGTCCGGAGTAAAAAAATCACCAGATTAAAAACCCTGTTCAAAATATTGCATTGACGTTTAACATGGCCGTGTGCTAGAAGGCTTGCATTGTGAACGAAAGCACGTTCACCTACTTTTTTTCCGGGTGCAGAAGGTATGATTTTCAGATCCAATGACAAATCCCGCTGGGGAGGCGAATACTGGAAGGCTTCCCTCCTGGGGATTCACCTGGTCACCTGTACCTTTGTCGGATTATTAATTGGTTATTTCCTGGACAAATGGCTGGGTACAGAGCCGTGGCTTCTGCTTGCCTTCCTTGTTTTTGGGATTGCAGCCGGATTCAAGAACATGTATATGGAGGTGAAAAAGATTCAGGAGTCCGAAAGCAAAAGGGAAAAGGGCGAAGATGAACAGTCTGGTTGAAAACTTTTTGTATAAAAGGGGCTTTGTTCTGCCCAGAGTACGTTTTCTGGTGCGCAATCAGTTCTATCTTTCCGTTCTGGGCCTTCTTGTTTTCATCATCTTTTTTCCTGTTTCGTGGATTGTGGGTTTTGGAATCGGGGCGCTTCTGGGAAGTCTCAATTTTTACTTCATGGCCAGGCTGGCCCAGGAACTTGTATATATTGCCAAAGGGGCCGCCACCCCGCTTCTTTTCAGCTTTTACGTCCGGCTCATTCTCACCGGACTTGTTTTATATGTGGCCATAGTATACTGGAACGCCAACGTTTTTGCTTTGCTCTTGGGTCTTAGCGTTATCCTGCTAAACGTCTTGGTTTTCGGCATTACCCTGGTGGGTCAAAAATTCAAGGAGGCTTAATAAATGGAAGACTTATACCAATGGATGTTTTTGAGAGAATTTTTCCATGCCCTGGGGCTGAACATCCCGCAACACGT
>PWFB01000106.1 GCA_003553695.1 Desulfonatronospira sp. | reverse complement strand
GCGAGGCCCAGGCCCCCATGGCCCGGGCCATCATAGGCGGGCTGGCCAGCTCCACCCTGGTCACCCTGGTCCTGGTCCCGGTAATGTATTCCTTCATCGCCCGTAAAGACGATAAATAAAAAGGAAACCCAATGTATTCATTTATCATATTCTTAGCCCTGGTACTCATCACCTCTTCATTCGGAGCAACCTTCAGGCCAGGTCCCTGGTATGATGAGCTAATCAAGCCTGCACTGACCCCTCCGGGCTGGATATTCACCCCTGTCTGGCTGACCCTGTACCTAATGATAGCCTTTGCCGGCTGGATTGTCTGGCAAAAGACCCGTTTTATCAGGCATCCTGTCATTATCTGCTGGGGATGCCAGCTTGTCCTAAACGCCTTGTGGTCCTGGCTCTTCTTCGGACTGCAAAGCCCTGCCCTGGCCCTGGTGGACATCCTCATTCTGCTGCTATTGATCCTGGCCTTTATCAGGTTCTCCTGGCCGGTAAGCAGGACAGCCTCCACCCTGTTCATGCCTTATGCCCTGTGGGTAGGCTTCGCTGCCTATCTCAACCTGGGCATAGTGCTCTTGAACTGAAGCCTGCCACCACCATGACAGCTCAACTCTTCCCCATGCCACATGCCCCATGCTCTCTGTCCTCAGCATATTCTCTTCATCGCCAAGTCGCCCCCTCGTCGAACTATACCCTTGCCATTGAAGACCAGAAAGTATAGATCTCCGGGATATCTTTTACGGATAGATAAAAAATGAGTACTGAAAATACTGCCAACTTCTATTCTGAAAACCTGCTGGTGCATTTCCGCCGCATTGAACGCCTTAAAGAGGAGGCCAGCGCCTGTCTTTCCATGGATTTGAACCAGCGACAGCTCTGCGACCTGGAGCTATTGCTCAACCGCGCCTTTTACCCCCTGGTTGGCTTTATGAACCGGGACGATTATGAATCCGTCCTGGATAATATGCGCCTGGCCGACGGCACTGTCTGGCCCATGCCCGTCTGCCTGGACGTACCGGAATCCATGGCTCGAAAGCTCCAGTCAGGAGAACCCGTGGCCCTGAGGGACCAAGAGGGCTTTATGCTGGCGGTGCTCACCGTTCAGGAAGTCTGGATGCCGGATTTGGACCGGCATGCCCGGGCCGTTTACGGGACTTCCCGGCCAGACAAGCATCCCGGGGGGGCCAAGCTGTTGCAGGAGGTTCATCCTTGGTTCGTGGGCGGTACTTTGGAAGGACTTCACCTGCCATTGCACTACGACTTTGCCGATCTGCGCACCTCACCGGCGCAAACCCACCGCATCTTCACCCAGAGGGGCTGGCGCAATGTGGCCGGATTTCAGACCGAGAGGCACCTGCACTGCGCTCACAGGGAGATGATTCTTCGCGGAGCGCGCGAGGCCGGCGCCAACCTGTTTATCCATCCTGTGGCCGGCCGGGCCGGACCCAATGACCTGGACCACTTCACCCTGGTACGCTGCTACCAGGAATTCATTACAAATTTCCCCAGAAACATGGTCCAACTGGGACTCATACCCCTGGAGAGACGTCTGGCCGGACCCAGGCAGGCACTATTTGAGGCCATCATCCGGCGCAACTACGGCTGTACGCATTATATGGTCAGCCAGGACCACGGGGACCCCTTTGCAGGAGATTCCCGGGAACGCTTTTACCCCCTGGGTGCGGCCCAGGAACTGACAAAATCCCTGGAAAATGAAATCGATATCAAGATGATTCCCCTGCAGAAGATGGTCTACGTGGAGGACAAGGCCCAGTATTTCCCTGTGAGCCTGGTGGAGTCGGACATGAAAATAAAGGAAATATCTTCCGCGGAGCTCAAGCGCCGTCTGGAATTCGACCTGGAAATCCCGGAGTGGTTTTCCTTCCCCGGAGTGGTCCAGGAACTTAAGAAAGCCTATCCACCGCGTCACAGGCAGGGCTTTACCGTATTTATCACCGGGCTTTCGGGGGCCGGAAAATCCACACTGGCCAAAGTTTTGTACGTGCGCTTCATGGAAATGCGCGAACGTCCCGTAACCCTGCTGGACGGGGATATCGTGCGCAAAAACCTGTCCAGCGAGCTGGACTTCACCCGGAGCCACCGCAACCTCAATGTCCAGCGCATAGGCTTTGTGGCCTCGGAAATCACCAAGAACCGGGGCATAGCCATCTGCGCCCCCATTGCGCCTTATGAAGAATCCCGCAGTCTTGTCCGGGACATGATAACTCCCTACGGAGGCTTTGTGGAAATTTTCATGTCCACACCTCTGGAGGTATGCGAGCAAAGAGACCGCAAGGGTATCTATGCCAAGGCCAGGTCCGGGGTCATGAAAGGGGTGACCGGAATTGACGACCCTTATGAGCCTCCCGGGAACCCGGAAATCACCATAGACACCACAGATCTTACACCTACCGAGGCTGCCCAGGAAGTTTTTCTTTTCCTGGAGGAGCAGGGGTATATCAGGTAGAAAGCCATGCCCGGGGTACAGGTAATCGGTACAGGTCTGGGGTACGAGGACCTCACCGCCAAGCACCTGGAGATTATCCAGGGCTCCCATGTCCTGGTGGGCGGACAGGAACAGCTGGACTGGTTTGCCGGGCATCCGGGCATCAAGCGCCGGATCACCTCCCCCCTGGAAGACGTGGTTCAGGATATCCGCAACTGGATGCTGGACAGGCAGGTGGCCGTCCTGGCCAGCGGCGACCCTTTGTTTTACGGCATAGGCCGGCGGCTCATCCTGGAGCTGGGAGCGGAACACCTGGAACTGCATCCCAATATCTCAGTCATGGCCGGGGCCTTTGCCCGCATCAGGATGCCCTGGGACCAGGCCGCCTGGGTCAGCCTGCACGGTCGAAACCAGGGCGACCTGATTGCAGCCCTGGACTCCGGCCGGCCTCTGTTTGTCTTTACCGACCCCAGGAATTCCCCGGCCCGGGCGGCCCGAATCCTGGAAAAACACAAGGATGCAAGCTGGAGCATGTGCGTTCTGGAAAGACTGGGCAGACCTGATGAGCGTGTGCGCTGGTTTTCACCGGCAGAGGCCGCAGAAGAGGAATTTATGGAGCCAAACGCCCTGATCCTTTTTCCAGTATCTGACAGGCCTGACCAGCCCCGGGTGTTGACCCTGGGGACCCCGGATCACCTCTATCTGCACCAGCGGGGCATGATCACCAAGTCCGAGGTGCGGGCGGTATCCCTGGCCAAGCTGGGCCTTGAACCCAGTCATGTATTCTGGGACCTGGGCTCGGCCAGCGGTTCCATGGCCATTGAAGCAGCCATGTTCACCACCGGGGGACGCATTGTGGCCGTGGAGAAAGACCCGGAGCGCATCAGCCATATCCGGGAAAACATCAGACGCTTCCAGGTCCCTGGCATAGAGGTCCTGCAGATGGATCTGCCAGGCGGCATCGAGGATCTGCCCCCACCGGACAGGGTGTTCATCGGCGGCGGAGGAGAAGGCCTGCCGGAAATAATCCGGCACACGGTCCAGGCTCTAAAGCCCGGCGGACGAATAGTGCTAAACCTGGTGGTCTTTGAAACCCTGCACAAAGCAGTGGAGATATTGAACAGCCTGGATTTCAGCACCGAAGTCATTCAGGTCCAGATCAGCCGGGGCAGGCAAATGCCCGGAGGAGTCAGGCTTCAGGCCCAGAACCCGGTGTTTGTAATTTCAGCATTGCCCCTGGATGGAGAATGACGCACATGACAACTTATCCAATAAAATTCGTAGGGGCCGGACCCGGCGATCCGGAACTCATTACCGTCAAAGGATCCAGGGCCCTGGAGCAGGCCGATCTGATAATATACGCTGGCTCCCTGGTGCCTGAAGCAGTCCTGCACTGGGCTGGCCATGACGCCCGCAAGATCAGCAGCGCGAACATGCACCTGGAGGACATTGTTGACGCCATGACCAAAGCCCACTTCAATGGTCTTCAGGTGGTACGCCTGCATTCCGGGGACCCCAGCCTGTACGGGGCCATTTTCGAACAGATAAACGCCTTAGAAAAAGCCCGGGTCCCCTTTGAAATCATCCCGGGCGTCACTGCGGCCTTTGCCGCGGCAGCCTCCCTGCAGATAGAGTATACCCTGCCCGAAATATGCCAGACCCTGATCCTGACCCGGGCCCAGGGC
>PWFB01000196.1 GCA_003553695.1 Desulfonatronospira sp. | reverse complement strand
TCCATCCAGATGTTCGGCAGGGTAAATGTGACCTATCTCAAAGGCTCGGCAGAAGAGCTGGGTCTGGACAGGCAGGAGATTACAGAGCATCTGCAGGAGCTGTTCCAGGAAAACTTTCCGGACATGGAGCGCGATGACGACCTTTTGCCTTTTTTCGTGGATGATCCCCGGGAACTGGGCTACGTCCGCTGCATAATCACCACGGCCGGAGAAGAGGACCCGTTGGCCCTGCATGTCAGGCTCAGGTCCGGAAATTTTATAGAGATTGACGGACGTATGGGGGTGGTGCGCATCTACGAAAAGGACGACCTGACTATGTCGTCTCGTGACAGCATAGCCGCGGATGTGCAAAAGAGGCTGCAAGACATGATGCAGGACCTGTCAGAGGAGTTTTACGACAAGAGAAAGGAATAATCCACAGGATAAGTATATGCACCCTTTGATTTTTAAGGCGGCTTTATGCCTTGTGGCGCTTATTTTAACCCCGGCATGCGGCCTGGACAGGGAACAGGAACAAAACGCCAACGAGGTTCCCGGGGTAACTGAAGACACCATACGTGTAGGTTCATCCCTGGCTTTGAGCGGCCATGCCAGTTTCCTGGGCACTCAGACCCTCCAGGGAGCCCAGGCCTATATAAAGCATATAAATGAGCAGGGCGGAGTTCACGGAAGACAGATTGAACTCATTTCCTATGACGATGCCTACGATCCAGCCCGCTGCCTGGCCAACACCCAGAAGCTCATCGTTGAGGACCAGGTTTTCAGCCTGTTCAGCTACGTGGGCACTCCCACCACAGTTAAAGCCCTTCCCCTGATAGAGGAAGCCGAGATTCCTCTGCTGGGTATATTTACCGGGGCCAGCGATTTCCGCGAACCCTTCAACAGAAATATCATCAATATCCGGGCATCCTATTACCAGGAAACAGAGGCCGCGGTGACCCATTTCGTGGAAGAACTGGGCCTGGATGAGATCGCAGTTTTTTACCAGTACGACGCTTACGGCCTGGACGGGCTGAGGGGAACGGAACTGGCCCTCAAGGAGTACGATTTGGCCCCGGTGGCCACGGGCAGCTACACCCGGGGGACCCTGGATATCGAGGATGGGCTGCAGAGCATTATGGAATCCGGGGCCGAGGCAGTGGTCATGGTGGGGACATATGACGCCTGTTCCAGGTTTATTCAGACAGCCAGAGAGAGGGGGTTTGAGCCCCTCTTTCACAACGTTTCCTTTGTGGGGGCCGAGGAGATGGCCCGCATTCTGGGGCCTGCCGGGGACGGGGTGATAATCACCCAGGTGGTTCCCCCGCCGGACTCCCTGGTATCCCAGGCACTGCTCTGGGGGGTGCAGGAGTTTGTGGACCTGTACTGCAGGTATTTCCCCGAAGAAGATCCCAATATGGTGGCTCTGGAGGGCTTCATCAACGCCAAGGTGCTGGTGGAGGGCCTGAAGCGCGCAGGGTCGGACCTGAACCGGGAAAGCTTCATCCAGGGGATTAAAACCATCCAGGATTTTTCCCTGGGCATTGCCAACACTCTCAATTTCGGTCCCAAGGACCACCAGGGACTCACCCGGGTGTATTTTACCGTTCTCAAGGACGGCAAACTGGAGCTTTTGACCGACTGGGACAAGTTCAAGCAGGACATTGAAACAAAGGACAAAAAGTCAGGCCCATGCCCAGATTCAGGGACTTAAGTCTAAAGCACAAGATATTTTTGTCCACTGCAGGGGTGGTTCTTTTGTTCAGCCTTTCCAGCGCGCTTATGGCCCGCTGGATTCTGTCCGGTTATATGGAGCAGGAACTCAAAACCCGCGGTGTATCCATTTCCCAGAGCATCGCAGACCACAGCATCGGACATGTTTTGACCCGGGACCGGGATCAGCTGGTGGCGACTATATTTGACGCCGCCCAGCTGGGGGAGCGCCGGCATCTGGTGGAATATGTGGTTATTCTTGATGATGAGCAGAATGTTCTTTCCCATACTTTCATTACCCCCTTTCCGGATGATCTGCGCGGGGTGAACCCGGTTCAGGAGGAGCAGGACTACAGTATCCGCAGCCTGGATAAGGCTGATATGCAGGTCTACGACATAGCAGTGCCCATACTGGAGGGCATCTACCAGATCGGCACGGTACGCCTGGGTCTGAAAAAAGAGCATATAGATCAGGTGGCCAGGACCATGAATATTACCTTCGGGGGGTTTACACTGGCGGTCCTTGTGGTAATGTTTGTTTTAAGCTACCGCATCTCCCTGTATATAACCAGGCCCATGCAGAAATTGACCGGTATGGCGGATCAGATCAGCCGGGGGGACCTGGAGCTCAAAACCGTAAACGGGCTGCAACCCGGCAGGGATGAACCCTGTCCGGCCATTACCGGATCTTATCAGCCCTGCTGGCATGTGGACAGGCTCCTGGAAGCAGAGCTTGGAGACAGGCATCTGCCCGGCAAACCCGATTACTGCCGGGACTGCCTGGCTGACAGGGATAAGAGCGGGGACGAGGGGCAGCAGCTGGCTGACTCTTTCAATCAGATGGTGCGCAGCGTCAAGCTTTACCGCAAAAGGGTGCTGGAATCTGAACACAAATACAGATCGCTTTTTGAAAGCGGTCCTGTTCCGGTCTTTGTCCTGGATCTGGAGACGTTTGAGATCCTGGATGCCAATTCCAGCGCGGAGAAGGAATACGGTTATTCCAGGAATGAGCTCGTGGGCATGGAATTTACCAGGCTGGCCCCGGAGTTTCCGGAGAAGCTCAGGACACATCTGAAGCAGGAGCCACAGGATGCCAGGATTGTCTACAACAAGGCCATACATTATTACCGCGGCAACCAGCCCATATACACCAACGTAGAAGGACGGCTGAGCACTTACCGCAACCGGGATGCGGTCATTGTGGCCACTACAGATATTACTGAAATGCTGGAGAAGGACGCCCAGTTGATTCAGGCCAGTAAAATGAGCGACCTGGGACAGCTTTCAGCCGGCGTCGCCCATGAGCTGAACCAGCCTCTGAATGCCATAAAAATGGGCAGTGAGTTCGTTCAGATGATGCAGCAGGAGGGGCAGGATATTCCTGAGGAACAACTGCGTCAGATCCTGGGGGAAATCAACACCCAGGTGGACAGGGCAACGGAGATAATCAACAATCTAAGAGAATTCGGGCGAAAATCAGATCCCGGTCTGGAAGAAACCGACTTAAACTTGTGCGTGCAGAACGTTTTGACCATTATCGGTCAGCAGATTAAGCTGGCCAATATTGACCTGGATTTTCAGCCTGCCTCTCAACCGGTTTTCATCATGGCCCACAAGAACAGGCTGGAGCAGGTCATTTTCAATCTCGTTACCAATGCCCGGGATGCGGTGATGCAGAAGCAGGCACAGCAGGAACCGGGTTGGACAGGGCGGATCGTCATCTTCATCGGGATAAGTAACGGGCAGGCGGTACTCAGTGTCCAGGACAACGGGACAGGTATGCCCCGCTCTGTGGTGGACAAGATCTTCGACCCCTTCTTCACCACCAAGGAAGTGGGCAAGGGAATGGGTCTGGGGCTTTCCATATGCTACGGGATCATACAAGACTATCAGGGCGAGATTGATATCCAGAGCAGGGAGAATGAGGGCACCCCCTTCAGGGTGTTTTTTTCTGCATCCGACAGTCATGCACAAAATTCCAACCCAAAGGACAGATAAAAACCATGCAGAAAGTTCTGGTAATAGATGATGAAAAGCCTACTTTGAGCATGTTTCAGCTTTTTCTCAAGGCCTATGGCTACAGCGTGTACACGGCTGAAAGCGGAGAGAAGGGCCTGGAAATTTTTGAGCAGGAAAAGCCCCCGCTGGTGATCAGCGACATAAAGATGCCCGGCATGGACGGTATTCAGGTCCTTGGCCGCATCAAGGAGATGAGTCCGCATACCGAGGTGATAATTATTACCGGGCATGGCGATGGTGACCTGACCATCAGGGCCATGGAGCTCAATGCCACTGATTTTCTGCACAAGCCCATTGAAAAAAATGCCCTGCAGAATGCCCTTAAGCGGGCTGTAGAGCGCCTGGGCATCCTGGAGAGCAGTGAAGAGCAGATTGCACTTTCTTCAATCAACGGCACAGCCATAGTGGATATACAGGGCAATATCAACGCCTCCCACGAAAAAAGACTGCAGGAAAT
>PWFB01000119.1 GCA_003553695.1 Desulfonatronospira sp. | reverse complement strand
TCGGTATTGAACGGTTTTGATTAACGCTTCCTACGTCGCTCAGACAGTTTACGCCCAGTTTGCAAAGCCCCCGGACCCTGAATATCAGTGGTGCGCTTAGTTAGATTGACCAATTTTATCAAATGGTGAATAGTTACAACAGGATAATAATGAGAAGCGTTGAAAGGATATGCGGGGAAGTTTGCTTTACAGGCCCAGTTTCTTCATCTTGCGGTACAGGGTTGTCCTGTGCATGCCCAGAAGTCTGGCTGCCCGGGTCATGCTGTTCTGTGTCTGCTTCAGTGCCCGGGAGATATTGGCGGCTTCAAGGGCCTGTTTTGTGGTATACAGATCCGTGGGGGCGCTTTGCCCATGTTCCCGGATTATCAATTCCCGGGGGAGGTGGCTGCGCTGGATTTCCCCGCTGCGGCAAAGGACAAAGGCTCTTTCGATGACGTTTTCCAGTTCCCGGATGTTTCCCGGCCAGTCATGGGCCATGAACAGGGACAAAACCTGCGGGTCCACGCCGGTGACCTCCCGGTTGTACAGGCGGTTGAATCGTTCCACGAACTGATCCACCAGGAAAGGTATGTCTTCTTTGCGTTCTCTCAGGGGGGGCAGGTCGATGCGTACGACATTGATGCGGTAAAAAAGGTCCTGGCGGAAAGCCTTGAGTTCTAGCAGCTGCTCCAGGTCCTTGTTGGACGCGGCGATAATACGGGCATCGGTCTTTTCCGACTTTACAGCACCCAGGGGCTCAAAGCTTCTTTCCTGCAGCACCCGCAAGAGCTTGGTCTGCAGGTGCAGGCTCATATCTCCGATTTCGTCCAGAAACAGGGTCCCCCCTCTAGCCTGGGCAAACCTGCCCGGCTTGTTCTTTTCCGCTCCGGTAAAGGCCCCTGCTTTGTATCCGAAAAGCTCGGATTCCAGCAGGGTGTCCGGGAGTGCCGAGCAATTAACAGCCACAAACGGAGCTTCGCGGCCCCGGTGCAGGGAATGGATGGCCCGGGCCACAAGTTCCTTGCCCGTGCCGGTTTCTCCCTGAATGAGCACTGTACTGGAGGTCTCGGCTACTGCAGGAGTAAGCTCCAGCACTTTCTGCATGGCCGGACTGTGGCTTATGATCTCGCCCATGTCGAAACCGCCCTTGAGCTGCAGGCGCAGGCTTTCCAGGGCGCTTAAATCCCTGAAGGTCTCCACGCCCCCGGTAATTTCTCCCTGCTCGTTTCGCAGTAAGGATGTGGATATGCTCACAGTGATGCGTCTGCCCCTGGAATCTACAAAATAGCAGGTCTTGCCCACAACGGGCTTGCCTGACTGCATTGTATGCCGCAGAGCGCACTCGGATTCGCACAGGCTGGAATGAAACACTTCCCAGCATGGCCGGCCCATGGCCTGGCTCCTGGAAATCCCGGTGATCTGTTCCGCCGCCCGGTTGAAGGAGGTGATCAGCCACTTGTCATCCACGGTGAATACACCGTCAGAGATGCTCTCCAGGATGTCGCAGTTGAATCCGCTGCATGGCTTTTTAGGTGGTTTCAAGCTCGGCATAAATTTGATTTGGAAATTTAAATGTTGTGCCAGAAGCAGGACGGTCAATCCGGCTCCGGTTAAGCCCTTGCGGCTTGAGATTCTGTATGATGGATGTTATCCATGTATTTCAGCAGGTTGTAAAGCCGCCGGCCATAGGTTTCGTGTTCCAGTATATGGGCCTGCAATGTGCTGCGCATGGATTCGCGGGCTCCCTGGTCGTGCAGGTAGTAGCGGACCTTCTCCGCAAGCTCCCTGGAATCCTGGAAGGTGGCCACGTGCCTGCCGAAATCCTGGCGGTCCACAACGGCCTGTTTTTCTGTGATCTGAAATCCCCCGGAGGCGGGTATCTCGAAAAAGGCCGGGTTCAGCCCGTCATGCCGGTCAAAATCCTGTCCGTGGGTATTTATTACAATGGTTGAGGAGGCGTAGGCCTCCAGGTTCCGGGGCGGAAATATCAAGCCATTGGCCCGTACCCATTCACTGTCGGTCCATCCGGGTCCCCAGACATGCACCTTCTGTCTTAGAGTCTCACTGACCCGTCTCACCAGTTCTTCTTCATATTCTCCATAGGGTGAGATGAGTATTACTTCCCGGCCGTACTTGCGTCTGGCCCCGGAGGTGACCTTCACTTTTAGCCTGTGATGGTAGGGACAGGCGGCAAAGGGAAGGTGTACGACATTCCTGGCTCCCCTGGAGCGCAGATTCTCCAGGTCTTTATTAAATGACAGGGCCACGACATCCACCAGGTCGTCAACCTCCATTATCCTGTCTATCTGGTCTTCCCGGCGAACAGGGGGACCCCACCAGTAAATGATGCGGATGATGGGGTTGAGTTCGCGGATACCCTCCACTGTCTTCCGGTCAATGAGGCCCTGCAGACTGATAACAAGTGGTGTCTTGTTTTTCTTGACCATATCCCGCAGGCGGTGGTTGGACATGGTTTCCCATTCCACGAATGTGCCGGGCAGGCCGAATTTTTTCATCAGGTAGTGCATGCGGTTGGAGATCCTGGACATGGGCTCTGGGCAGTCATGGAAATGGATGGCCGACTCCAGGCCCATGGAGTAGAGTCCTGATTCCACCACCCATGTCCATCTGTTTCCGGCGATGGGGCCTTCTATGGTGACCTGTTTCTTGCCCGAGGTCCTGGCAGGGCCTTCAAATACCCGTTTCATGAATTTCTTCTCCGAAGCTGACTGTTTTACTGGGTTTAATTTTATAAAACACTCAATATTTTTGCTCTTTTTTTCACGCGTGTCAACCGCAGGGGAAAAAGAGATCCGGCCTGCATATCCTGATGTAAAGGTTGCAAAGTGCTGCAGACATGTTTTTTTATGTTGCAAGGCAGCTGGAAACAAGTTATGTGGAATAAACTTTTTTAAGCACCAGTGCAGGTGTATTTTTTACCGGGCAGGCCTGTCCTTGCAGGTCCGGCCAACTGGTTGAGGTTTCTGGGTGATGCCGTCCTGGATCCGGTCCAGGGCCTAGTGCCTGCTCCAGACAAGCAGGCACGGGTTGTATAGGCTTAGTCCAAAATTTGAGAAAAATTTCACACTGAGGAGGGGAGATTATGTCCAAATGGTTGAAGTCGCCCTGGCTTGAGCTGAACATCATGATAGCGCTGGCGGTGCTTTCTTACGGTGTGCTGGCAGTGGCGGCCCCTTTTGTGCCTGTCCCCGAGGGGGGCATGCCCGGTGGAGTTCTGGTAGGCTGGCTGGTGGGATTCTTCATCGCCAGTACCATTATCGCCATTCTGGCCACCATCGGCGGAATCGGCGGAGGAGTGCTCTTTACTCCTCTGGTCATGGCCTTCACCCCGGTTGACAGCGTCATTGCCAGGGGGACAGGGCTTATAGTGGCCATGTTCAGCGGTCTAATGGCCACAGGACCTGTAATGCGCAGCGGTCTGGCCAACCTCAAGATGTGCATCTTTCTCTGCGTGGCTTTTGCCATCGCCGCTTTCAGCGGTGCCCAGGGCGCGGTGATCGTGGCCGCCCACCTGGGGGAATTCGGCGAAGGCCTGGTGCGTATGCTTCTGGGTCTGCTCATAGGCGGCCTGGTGGTTTATTTTATTATGGGCGGGAAAAAGGTTGAATGGCCGGACGTGAAGAAGTCGGACAAGATCACCGAGGCCCTGAACCTGCGCCAGCCTTTTTATGAGCCCTCTCTGAAAAAGGTGGTGGACTACGGCCTGACCAATATGGGCTGGCTCTTTGCAGCCATTTTGATTGTCGGTCTTGTCTCCGGGTTTTTCGGCATGGGCGCAGGCTGGGCCATGGTTCCCTTCCAGAACGTCATTGCCGGCACACCCATGAAGGTGGCTGCGGCCAACAGCGTGGTCCTGCTGGGCATGGGAGACTGTGTTGCGGTCTGGCCTTACTTCATAATGGGTGCGCTCATTCCCATGTTTGCAGCTCCCTGGCTGGCCGGGCAGGTTGTGGGCGGTCTCTTCGGCGCTCTGGTCCTGGTCCAGATCAAGGCCGGTTTTGTCCGCTGGCTGCTCATCGGGCTCATGGGCTTCTCCTGCTGGGGGCTTATCACCAGGGCCTTGTCCATGTGGGAAGTCATCCAGCCCCCGCCGCACTGGCTGAACTTCACCGTCCTGGGTGTCCTCATGCTCTTTGTGGTGATAAACGTAGCCAGGGAACTGAAGCGCAAGGATTAGTTCAACCCAATTAATCAGGAGGCATCTTGATATGACCGAAGATAGACCAAAAGTACCGCTTTACAATACTACTTACGGGGATACGG
>PWFB01000045.1 GCA_003553695.1 Desulfonatronospira sp. | reverse complement strand
TGAGCAATTGCTGAATCAGGATTGCCAGCCTGGACAGTATCAATATGCTCATATCCTCGCCCAGAAAGATTAGATTCTCTCCACTCGTTACCCTTGAACCCTGGTATTAGCCACATGGATAACCAAATTACAATGAGAACAAAAAGCCCAAATGGACCTTGTGTAACGGAGTCAATGATTGCAAATGCAATGTAGAGACAGAACCAGATGCCTGCAACTATCCAGAGTTTTTTAACCAGCATCCATATCATATCGAAGAAAAAAGCCGGCCAGGAGAAACCGACCTTGACTGCCTCGTAGCCTTGTGTGGGGTGCTTGAAAATCTTAAATGTTCTCATTTAGCATGTTTCCTAGCGTGTTAACTGTGTAAATGACTGCATTATTTGAGGTCGGCCTATGATAACTGTTGGTATCACTGCATAATCACCTTATAAAGCTTGATGATAAGCGCTTAAATCAACATACCTTACTTTATCAAAGGAAGCCAGACTGGTTTCCAGGCTAGCTCTTAAAATTAATCGACCTCTACCTGGACATGAACTTAAAAAACAATCAATGCCAGCGTTTCTCTACTGGGAAGACAGGTGGCCTGCCCGATGGAGTGCATAAGAAGCCCTGCTCTTTTGCCCAGATGCCCTATAGGCCACGTTCAGTGCTTCCCAGGCGTCTACATCCATGGGGTTAGCCTTCACAGCATTTTTTAGGTAGAAAACAGCCGGCTTGGTCCAGCCTCCTTGCTGAAGAAAAAATGACCCCAGCTCTCTCCAGGCTATTGCATATCCAGGGTGCAGCAGCACGGCATGTTGATAGGCCTGCATGGCCTCCAAATGCAAAGAACATACCCTAAAACCTTCAAAAACCTGCCATACATCAAGGAGTTCGTGATAAAAGGTAACTACCTGTGGCCCACTATGGCTGTCCGTGCTAGTTGCCTGACTAAGCTCATGGAGGGCTTTGCCAAGTTCAAACCATGCACTGGCTGAACCAGAATTTTTATTCACAGCATCTTCCAGGTGGTCCACGGCCATTTCCGTCCGGCCTGCTTTTCGGTAAATGCTGCCCAGCTTTTTAAGGGCCGAGGCATTGTTCGGATATTTGCGCACCACAGCCTGCAACTCTGCCATGCCCAGCTGCATGTCCGACTGGGATGCTTTTTCAAAGGCCAGAACCGCCTGTTCGGGTTGCTCTGTTTCCAGATATGATCTACCCAGGCCTTTCCAGGCCCGGGCATTTTCCGGTTTTTCCTGCACAACCTTCTCCAGTCCCTCTCTACCCTTTTCCGGGTCCAGTGCAGCAGCCTTGTCAAAAGCCTGCAGGGCCTGGTCTGTGTCATCCATCTCCATATATGCCCGGCCCATACCGACCCAGGCCTGGGCTTTGTCCGGCTCTTTTTCCGCCAAGAGCTCAAAACCATCCAGACCCTTACTGGCATCTATGTTTCCGGCCTTTTCAAAGGCCTTTGCGGCTTCTCCAGGCTGGTCCGTATGCATGTATGACCGGCCAAGTTGCTCCCATGATCCGGCATCCTGGGGATTTTCACTGACAGACTGCCTGCAGAGTTCTACAGCTTCTTCCCATTGACCGACATGACTTTCCTTTCTGCACTGCTCAGCTATCTTCTGAGCAGAATCTGAATCAGTATGGGCAGTATCCATTTCTTTGGAAAAAACTTCTGAGTCCATTTGAAGGTCCTCATCCTGGAGTTGTTTAGCCTCCTTGGATAAAGACGTTATTTTTTCAGCTGAATATTCTTTGTTTTCAGGCTGATGGACATGATCTGCTTCCTCTTGGCTGAGTGGTTTTTCTTTTAGAGACTCATCTGCAACAGGGTTTTTTTGTGTAGAACTTTCATGCTGGACTATGGTCCAGGATAGAGTCAAGCTCAACAGGATACTGAACCCAACAAGAATTTTTCTACGATGGGAAAAACCACTACTTACCCTGTGCACAGTAATTGATCGACCTATTCTTGGAGAATCTGTATCATCATTTTCCTGCTGCGCATATCTAAACAGTTGATGCCTGGCATAAAGATCAGGGTTTAGAGACTGAAGACGGGAATAAGCATCTTTTCGGCTTTTGGCCTGGATAGCCTGCACCAGTTCAAATCTATCCAGGACCAGCTTGTTTTTAAGCCACCTGTTGCCATAAAGTCCGGGCAAGAGTATAATTATAAAATAAACTCCGCATAATGATGCAAGCAAGTATATGTTTTCCTGCACTGGTTCTACAGCAACGAGAAGATAAGCCCCAAACAGTATCCAGCACAGAAATGCAATGGCAAAATCCCAGAGACCTGCGTAAAACAGCCAGATAAAGTTCAGAAAAAAAGCCGGCCAGGAAAAACCGGATTTTATAAGCCTAAGCCCCTTGGCAGAACTGTGATATACATCAAAGCTTTTCATGAGGGTCAGCACCAGTCAGACATAAAGATGTAACCATTTAGGGGGTGCTCCAGTTTGGTCTAAAATGTGATTTTTTTGATCCAGCACAAGTCAGACTCTTGGCCATGAAAGTAGACGCCTATGGCTTCTACGAGTGCTGGATAGAAAAGCTTTTTTTGCAGGCGGCAAGTCAGGGTCAGGCTCAGGTTTTTTCCCAGCGATCATCGGCTTCGCTCTCTGTACTCTGGCTGCGTTTCACCAAATCACACCTCTGCGAAGCAGCCTTTCGGCCTGATTATTTGCAAGCCCGACACCTTCGACCATTAGGAACGTCCACAGACCTTAGTTAAACTCAGCCTTTTGCCTAGTGAATTAAAAAGATACTGAAATAATTGAATTATTTTAAGTGCTGGAAAAAATAGCAGTGTTCGCTTTCGATTTCAATGCAAAATCTGCTCAAATGGTGGATATTTCTTAATAAATATCGAATTTTCAGGATATTTTTTTATAAAGCTGTAAATAATTGACCAGATTACTGTGAAATTACCAGGAAGACCCTGGATAGCGGGGCCTTCCTGGTGTCTTTAACTTGCTATGCAGCCTGTTTCTTGCTCAAACCGTCCAGGTAGGTGACGAATCTCTGGAAGAGCTCCTGGTCGCGCTTGCAGCGGCACAGATTGTGGTACTGCTCATTTACCTGGTCCTTGGTCAGTTTGCGCAGATCATTGCCGTACTTGCCCAGAAGGTACGCCTCATAGAGATCAAGCTTGTCTGAAAGACCAAGCTCTCGCATCGTGTTTACAAGACTTGCGACAGTTACTCCATTATCTTCCGGGGTAAGCGGCTGCGGGGGCCTGTCCTCCTGCCTCTGCTTTTTCTTGGTAAACACATCCTGGCTTTTCTTCCTGGATGCAGGGGCAGGGTCCGCTACCGGCTCAGCCTCAACTTCACTGTCTATCTTAGGCTCAGCAGGCTTATTCTCCTTGTTCCCATTGTCCGGGCGGCCACCTTGTAGCCATTCTTTGAGAATCTGGCCGGTGTCTTTGCTGGGCAGAAAATACTGACCATCAAAGAGGCCGGTGCGATCCTTTGAGGCCGTTGCAATATGCCCATCCACAGAGAGTTCAAGTACGCAGGTGAATTCGTATTCCAGGCCGTCACGCTGCACAGGTGCCAGGCCAATTTTGACTGGGCGGGTCTTTCCGGTACGCTCGTCCTTGACTACGTCCCAGGCGGTTTTGCTGCGCATGGTTATAATGACGTGCAGGTTGGCACCCAGGATGGAGTCCACCAAGGCGTTGTGCTTGGGAGAGGCCTCCCTCCAGGCGGCAAAATTGTTCTTCTGCGCCTGCGAGGCCCTGTCCACAAACTCCAAGATGCCGCCTTCACCGGACCAGGCATGGGAAAGGGAGTCGATTATGAGCACTTCATAACCGGTCCTTTCAGCCTCCTTGATGGCCTGGGTGTAGCGCTCCGGACTAAAAGGCGGGGTCAGTTCAGCTACATCGTATTCGCACAGGTCGGCATACAGAGAGCCTGAGCCACGTTCCGTATCCAGCAGGGCAATTTTGCCTCCAAGACCCAAGGCGATGAGCAGGCTGCTGTAGGTCTTGCCAGACCCGGAAGGACCGATGAGACCGAGGCGGAGCTTGGACTGCCTTCTTTCTGCTTTCTTAAACATACTGATTTCCTCCTTTGAAAGTAGGTTTTTAAGAAACAAAAACAGCCCGCCACTCACGATGAATGACGGGCTGTATGACCGCTTGGGGTTTAGGGTTGTGGTCAGCTCAGGACCAGGGACTGCTTCTCCTGCATCCTGGCTCCGGGGATTTCCTGGCCCTGTTTGAGGGCGTCCCGGATCTGAGACTTCCTGGGGACAAAATCGATCCTGGTCTCCACGTAATCAGAGGGCAGCTGAGAGATGTCGGTCACCTCCACTGA
>PWFB01000042.1 GCA_003553695.1 Desulfonatronospira sp. | reverse complement strand
TGTCATCCGTCATCAGTCCTCCGTCATCTGAGCCTGCAAAAAGGACTTTTTGCAGGCGCGTCATATGCCGGAGACGGAAAAAAGTACAGAAGACTCAATCATGAGGCTTATGGCCGGGCCGAATTTGCCTGAGAGGTTAGAAAAAGCATGCTGTGCCTGATTTCATGCACCACAATACTTGAGCTTTTACCAGCATAACCGGAGGAAGGATGAACAACACATTAAACCCGATGCAGATATACAATCTCCTGGAAAAATCCAACTGCAGAGAGTGCGGGGAGCACACCTGCATGGCCTTTGCAGCGGCAGTTTTCAAGGGACAGAAATCCCTTTCCGCTTGTCCGCGCATAGATGAAAACACCCTGCAGCAACATTCCAGTCTTGAGCCCGCCATGACAGGTACTGAAAAAAACATGCAGCAGGCCATGCAGTCCCTGCAGCAGCAAATCCCTGAAATTGACCTGACTGAGGCCGCCTGGAGAACCGGGGGCATTTTTGAAAATAAAAAACTGACCTTGCAGATAATGGGTAAGAATTTCAGTGTAGATACAAATGGCGGTCTGGACTCGGAAATACATGTAAACCCCTGGATCAGCATACCTGTTCTGCAGTACATACTGCACGGAAAAGGCAAAGAACCAACCGGCAACTGGGCTCCCTTCAAGGAACTGCCCAATGGCCGGCCCAGGGCGGCACTTTTTGAGCAGCGCTGCGAAAAACCACTTAAACGTGTAGCAGATAATTATCCGGATCTTTTTTACGATATACTGGATCTCTTCGACGCGACGGAGGTGGATAAAGGTTTCAGGGCGGATGTTTCTTTTCTTCTCTATCCCCTGCCCAGACTGCCCATGATCATTGCCTGGTGGTATCCGGCGGAAGATCTGGAGTCGGCCCTGCATATTTTTTTCGATGAAACAGCCAAGGACAACCTGGGAGTGGACGGTGTTTTCTCCCTGGGGACCGGGCTGGCCATGATGGTGGAAAAGCTGGCCCTGCGACACGGCGTCAAGGGGTTTGTGCCCCTGTAAACACTTTAACCAGGTCAGGTCATGACAGACGAATACAATACAAATGACGGGGAACAGGAGGCCTGGGTCATGCTGCAGGACCTCGACCCGCAGCTGGTTAAAAAAAGGACCCTGGCCGGGTCATCGGGTTCAGAAAGCTTCAGCCTCATGTGTCTGGGCCGGAAGCTGGACATTAATCCGGCAGAACGCTCAATTACTGGTGATTCCAGAGAGGCAGAGCTCCTTCTGCAGGACCTGGGTTCTTATACCAGACTGTCTGTTCTCAGGTATCTGGTGCACTGCCCTGATGAACCTCTGCACAATGAGTGGATCAAGCCGGCAAGCATTCCCGGGGGCAGGATATTTGACCAGGGGACCCATGTCCTCCCCCTGAATGAACCGGCCGCCCTGATTCAAAAAAATCCCGGGGCCGCAAAAAAGGCATGTGCCGGGCTTGGCGGCCACCTCCAGGACATGGGGGATCTGAGCATGGTACTTTACCCCATGCCCCGGTTCCCGGTTTTGTTTATCTTCTGGTACGGTGACGAAGAATTTTCACCTGCCGGCTCCATACTCATAGACGCCCTGTGGCAAAGCCATCTGCCTATCGATATCATCTGGGCGGCAGCAAAGCTTTCTTTTGAAATGCTTTTAAAGCTGTTAAAACAATATATTTAGCAACTGAATTCTGAATTTCATGCTCAAAGATTAATATACATCTCCCGCCCCAGGGAATAAGCCTCTTCCAGGTACTCCGGATGTTTCAGGACATCGCTCTCCCCGTCCAGACCGCGGAATAGCAGGCTGCCCCAGAGCTGCATATCCAGAACATCAAAAAAATACCGAACACTCAGCACTGCCCCGTCAAAAAGCCTGGCCCCCCTGGTGGCCCCTACAGAAATAAAAAGCCCCTTGCGCTTAAACTGTTTTTCCCGGGGCTGCTCATCAATCCAGTACTTGCGTACCCACATGGATTGAAAACGATCTATGAAAATCTTGGTGTGGGCGCTAACTGAATAGAAAAAAATGGGCGAGGCCAGGATCAGTCCTCTGGCTTCCAGTATCCGGTCCCGGACCTCCTGGAAATCATCCTTGATGGCGCATTCACCGTCCTTTTGACATTTGTATATCTCCAGACAGGGGGATATCTTCAGGTCCCGGAGTACATACTCCTGCACCGAGGCCCCGCTGTCCCTGGCCCCCTGCACTGCTCTGGACAGAAGTGCAGCAGTATTGCCCTTGCGCCTGGGACTGCCGTATATGGCTACTATATCGGACATGATATTGCTCCTTAAACCCTAAATTCTATGCAGACTTATGAACTTTTAATGCGGCTATACCCGCAAACCAAGAGAAAAAATTGCTCCTTGCCACTTAAGCGTCTTTGCTGACGCCGACACCGACAAAGGCCGCGCCTAAAGCCGGGAAACAGATGGAAAAAGGCTGCCGTCAGTATGTGGTATAAACCTGGCCCCGGAAAACCTGTGCATGAATTCCTGGTTCACGTTCATCTCCATATAGGTTATTCTGCGGGCAGTATCCACAATCCTCTGCCTGCACCCGCTGTCAGTTATGGCCAGCACGGCCCCTTTCAGGGAAGTATTGCTTACCGGACGGTAAACATCCAGGGACAGATCCGGAAGCATTCCCAGGACCACGGCATTTTGTGGATTTATATGCCGGCCGAAGGCTCCGGCCACGTTTATCCTGCCCAGGTCCTTAAAAGACAGGCCCACCTGCTGTACCAGGGTGCTTAAAACCGCATACATAGCAGCCTTGGAACGAATCAGGGCATTGATATCCGACTGGCGGACCATCACCGGCTGTCCATGGCCGCCTTGTTCACTCTGCACCACGACAAAGGAAGGGTTATGTTCGTCTGCCACAAATCTGTCCTGCATGCTCTCGGGCCTGAACCTGCCCCGAGTATCCAGCATCCCGGCCAGGTACATCTGTGCAGCCAGATCAATAAGCCCTGACCCGCAGATACCCAGAGCAGGCTCCCCGCCGATGGTTGAATAATCCAGGGATTTTGAATCCGGATCAATGGTTAATTTGTCTATGGCTCCTGGACCGGCGCGCATTCCCATCCTGGCCACCCCGCCCTCCAGTGCCGGTCCGGCGGCCCCGGCGCAGGCCAGCAGCCAGTCTCTGCCTCCCAGAACCACCTCGGCGTTGGTGCCTACGTCCACAAGCATGCACGGCTGGTCTTCAAGATCCAGGTCACAGGCGACAATGCCTGCCAGAAGATCTCCCCCGAAATAACTGCCGACGTTGGGGGCAACCCATATTGGTGCGCCAGGGCTGATCTTCAGGCCCAGGTCCCGGGCCGGGAAAATGTCTATAGTATTTGCAACCGGAATGTAAGGTTCTCTGCACATATGATAAGGGCTGAGCCCCAGCAGAAAATGAGTCATGGCGGTATTTCCTGCAACGCCCAGGGCCATTATGTTCCCCGGATCCATTCCGGCCCGGCCAGCCAGGTCAGCCGCCATGGCATTTATGTCCGAAACAGTGGCCCGCTGCAGTTGAACCAGTCCTGCATTTCTTTCAGCATAATGAATCCGGGTCAGGATATCCGCACCAGATTCCCCCTGTGAATGCTCCCGGGAGACCCTGGCAATCTCCTGGCCGGACCAGAGATCCACCAGGCAGGCTTCCAGATGGGTTGTCCCCAGGTCCAGGGCCATTCCGGGGAGTTGCTGCGGCATCCGGGGAAAAAACCTGATAATCTCCATCCCTCTGCCCGTTTCCCTAACGACAGCCGCACCCTGGAAGCCGGCGCTCCTGAAGCTTCCGGCGATCCCGGCCATATCCGGCAATGGACAGGTTGCAAGCGCATGACCGGTTGCCTGGCGGACTGAACGTTTAAGTCTGTCCAGATCTGCTGTATTATCTGAAAGGCTCGGTCTTGAAGCCGTTATCTCCACTGCCTGAACAATACTTTTCATCCTGTCCTGCTCCTGCATAAAGAAATCTTTTTCCCCAGGTTATGCAAACCGTCCCTCAAATTGCCAGGTTTACTTACCCGGCAACATTTATCCTCAACTTGCTAACAATGCAAATATTGTCTATGAAAAGACGTCGAACTTTATGCAGATATGTTAATTCCAGGTATAGCGTTCTTCACAAACAGATCTGTGCTTTTTTACCTTAGACCAGAAATGTTTCGCCTTTCATCTGATTGCATCTTGCCGGACTGGTTTATAAGTCTGTATCATTGAAAATCTATAACCATAATTTGGGTATATGTTTTGGCGATGCACCTGCAAAAACTCGAAAAATGAATAATTCAGAAATCAATAATCTACATAAGACTTTGTTTTTACTGATATCTGACATCTGATCTCTGATGTCTGTGACTGCAAAAATGACTTTTTGCAGTCACATCTTTGGTACCGGTACCGAAAAGGCTGGGCTACTGTCACCACCTGA
>PWFB01000056.1 GCA_003553695.1 Desulfonatronospira sp. | reverse complement strand
CCGGCATCCATCAGGGCCAGGGTTCCTCCGCATACCGTGGCCATGGATGATGAACCGTTGCTGTCCATGATTTCCGATACCAGGCGAATGGTGAAGGGAAAATCTTCGGAAGATGGCAGCACGGGCTGAATGGCCCGTTCGGCCAGGACTCCGTGTCCGATTTCCCGCCTGGAAGGACCGCGCAGGAACTTTACCTCGCCCACGCTGTAGGGAGGGAAATTGTAGTGCAGCATGAAGCTCTTGCTGCTGTCTCCGGCCAGGGTCTCGATGTGCTGGATGTCGGTGGAACTGCCCAGGGTGGCTATGGTCAGGGCAGTGGTTTCACCCCGGGTAAACAGGGCCGAACCATGTGTCCGGGGCAAAAGACCCACTTCCATGCTCAGGGGGCGAACGGTCTTTAAGTCCCGTCCATCTATGCGGATCTTTTCCGTGCTGATTTTAGCGCGTATGATTTTTTTCTTCAGGTCTTTGAAAATATCTTCGAACTTTTCCAGCCTCTCTGATTCCAGGCCCAATTTTTCCTGCAAAGAGGCCTGCACACGATCCTTGACCACTGATGTGGCATCCTTTCTGGCCATTTTCCCCTGGGTTTCCAGAGCCCGGGCCAGGTCGCCCGCTGCCAGTTCCCTGACCATATCTTCCAGTTCCGTATCTCTATCCGGCTCTGCCGGGATTTCCATTTTTTCCCGGCCGCACTGGCTGCGCAGTTCCTCCTGACTGTCCAGGATGGGTATCACCTGCTGCCCGGCCCAGTCTATGGCCCTGGCCACGATGTCTTCAGGCATAAAGTCGGCTACACCCTCAACCATGACCACCCCGTTGCGGGTTGAGGCCACCATGAGGTTCAGATCGCTCTGGTCCAAAAGCTTGAGACTGGGGTTTAAAATGAATTCATCATCTATGTATCCCACCCGGGCTCCGGCCAGAGGACCCATGAAGGGGATCTTGGACATGTGCAGGGCGGCCGAGGCCCCGCTGATGGCCAGTATGTCCGGATCATTCACCGGGTCCGCCGAAAGCACCGTGGCCATGACCTGGACTTCGTCAGAGAATGTTTCCGGAAAAAGAGGTCTTATGGAGCGGTCAATGAGTCTGGAAACCAGGGTCTCGCGCTCGCTGGGCCTGCCGATTTCCCGGCGGAAGTAGCTGCCCGGTATCTTTCCGGCAGCGTAGGACATTTCCTGGTAATTGACAGTCAACGGAAAAAAGCCCGGATTATTTTCCATGGGCTGGGTGACCGCGGTCACCAGGACCACTGTATCCCCGCTGCGCATAAGTACCGAACCGTGAGCCTGGTTGGCCATTTTGCCTGTTTCGAATGTCAGCTTGCAGTCACCGGCAAGTGAAGTGATCTTGGTGCTATTAAACTCTTTCAGCATAAATTTTATCGATCCTTTGTAAATAGTTTCAGGAAGTGCTCTGGACCCGGTTTTGCCGAGACATGTCTGTCAGGTTTACGGAGCGTCAATGTCCTGGCCATGACCGTCCATGAACTGCTTTTCGCCGGTATAGTCTGTATACATTGACGCTCCGGAAACATGGGTTTGCCGGGATTATTTCCTGAGCCCCAGCCTGGAAATGAGTCGGCGGTATCGCTCGACATTTTTTTCCTTAAGGTAATTAAGCAGTTTTCTTCTTTTGCCCACCAGCTTCAAAAGACCAGTCCGGGAATGAAAATCCTTCTTGTGGGTCTTGAAGTGTTCCGTGAGATACTTGATACGCTCAGTAAGAAGGGCCACCTGAACTTCAGGCGAGCCGGTATCGTTTTCGTGCTGTTTAAATTCCTCAATAACCTTGGATTTGTCCTTGGGTTCCATGACCACAGCTGTATCCTCCTTGAATTGAATAATAACTTATGTCCATAATCCCCTGATTATGGACCACACCAACCGGCCATCCATTGTATTGACCTGGGCCAGCGCCAGCGGGGAGCCGTCCATGGAAAGAAGCAGTGCCCTTGCATGCTGTTCATCACTTGTCTGGGGCGGGTTTTTTGCTTCAATGGGGCGTCCGTTGCGTACCAGCGTTTCCTGCTCAGAGTCCAGCCTGAGGTGCTCCCAATGAGACATCGCCTTTGGGATGGACAGCAGATATTGGTCCAGATCCCTTGCTTCCATGAGGGTCTCCAGGGCCACGGCCTGGTCCAGGGAAAAGGGATGGCTTGTTTCCCGGACAAGTTCTGCCAGAGCCGCGCCGCATCCCACGCGCATCCCCAGGCTGTGGGCCAGGGACCGAACATAGGTGCCAGCGGAGCAGGTCATCCGGAATTCCACCAGGGGAGGTTCTATATTTAAAACCCGGGCCTGGTAAATATTTATTTCTTTAGTCTTGCAGGGGACCTTTTGTCCAGCCCTGACCAGGGCATGAAAAGGTTTTCCCTGGTGCTTGGCTGCAGATACAGCTGGAATGGTCTGTTCCGAGAGGGTTTCCCAGGAGGCTATTTCCTGTTCCAAAGCCTTGTGGGAGATCCCGGAGCAGTCCTTTTCCTCCAGCACGGTTCCCTGCATATCGTATGTATCGGTGCTGACACCCAGGCGGATAACGCCACGGTATGTCTTGCGGCCTTCGGTGATGTATGGGGCCAGTTTGGTGGCCGGGCCCAGCAGGACCACCAGAACACCTCTGGCCATGGGATCCAGGGTGCCGGCGTGACCGATTTTTTTGAGCTTGAAGCGCGATTTTATCCTGTTCAGGCAGGCAGTGGAAGTCGGTCCTTCCGGCTTGTCCAGGACGATGACTCCTCCAGGATGCGTGGCTCTGGTGGACTTGCCCCCGGAGCTCATTGAATATTCCCGCGAGTGCCTGCGATTACCATTTCCCGGGCTTCCAGCATGGGCGCATCTATTATGCCCCCTGAAGCATTTTTATGGCCGCCGCCTCCCAGCCTGGAGGCAATTCTGCTTACATCCTCTTCTCCCGCACTGCGAAGGCTTATCTTGACCCGGCCTTCTTCATCCTCCCGCAGGGTGCAGGCTACCTTGACCCCGCTGACCTTGAGGAGCATGTTGACCAGGCCTTCGCAGTCTTCAGGTCCGGTTCCTGTGCTTTTGAGCATGTCCCTGGTGATGCAGATGATGCCGATGCGTCCATTATCAATGAACTCGGAGCGTTGCAGGGCCAGGCCGTGCAGACGGATCCTGCCCACTGACCATTGATTGTTGATCAGCGGGTTGATTTCCCCGGGGTCCAGACCCTGGCGAACCATTCCGGCTGCAAGTTCCAGTACCCCGGAGGTGGTGTTGCCAAAGCTGAAAAATCCGGTATCCGAGACAATGGCCAGGTAAATGCTGTGAGCAAGGGGGCCGCTCAGTTCCAGATCAAGCTGTTTTGCCACCAGGGAAATCATTTCCCCCACCGAGGAAAATGCCGGGTCCACCCAGTTGATGGAGCCGAAATCCGGGTTGTCGGGATGGTGGTCGATATTTATGGTGGGCACTTCCTTGATTCTGCCCGTTATATATTCACCGGGACGATCCGGTGAAGCGCTGTCCAGGACCACAATCCATTCAAAATCATTGCCTGGCGGTCTGGTGTGAATCTCAGCCGGCAGGTCCAGCCAGGTGTACTTGCCGGGCAGGCCGCTTTCGTTGTACAGGACGAATCTCTTGCCCAGGCTTTTGAGGATATGTCCGGCGGCGGACATGGAACCTATGGCATCCCCGTCCGGCTTTACATGCGAGGTCACAAGAAAGTTGTCTCCGTTTTTCAGAGCCCGGGTAAGTTCATTGGGAACCGGAGTCATAAACCATCTCCTGCAGATATGTATCCCACTCAAACCTGAGTTCTGGAACATAGCGCATTTTGAGATTCCGGCCCAGACTGGACCGCAGAAACCCCCGGGCGCTTCCCAGGGCTTTTTCCAGTTCCGGAGAAGGACCCTGTATATGCGTGTAAGTGACCCGGGCAATGCTCATGTCTTTGTTCATGAGCACCCCGGTTATGGTAACCAGGTGCAGGCGCGGGTCCCGGGCCTCTTCCACGATGATCCTGCCCAGTTCACGCATGATGCTGTCGGCCATCCTTGTGGCCCGTCTTGATGTTGCAGGCTGCATAACTGTCTAAAAAACCTCTATTTTAACTTCCTGCAGATCGTCTGTGGAAACGGCCTCCACCATCTGCAGGGCCTTGTTCAGTACTTCCTCCACCCGGAGCTTGTCGTTGGCCAGAGTGACCATGGCTATTTCCAGGTGGTCCAGGCTGTTCTCCGAACCTATTTCAGCCACCGCCAGGTTGAACTTGTTTTTGAGTTTCTGCTTCAGGCTGCTGCTGATTTTGCGCTTGGCCTTGAGCGAAGTAATCCCGTGCAGGCGGATATTTATATAAAGTGTTCCAATGATCATTTTGTTGCAACTGCTCAGCAGATTGTCACTGCTCATTACTGCGACAAAAGCATTATCATGACGAACAGTAATAACGGAAAAACTTTCAGTGCATAACTCTCATCTGTCTTTCCTCTTTCTGACCTCTGACTTCTGACCTCTGACTTCTGACTTCTGACTTCTGACTTCTGACTTCTGACTTCTGACCTCT
>PWFB01000148.1 GCA_003553695.1 Desulfonatronospira sp. | reverse complement strand
TCCCCGCCCTGCATCAGGCGGATGCGCCTGGTGGTTTCGTAGCCGTCCATAACTGGCATGCGCATATCCATTAAAACCGCATGTGGCAGCCAGTGCTCAAAAACCTGAAGCGCCTCTGCACCTTCTGCCGCCTCCCGGACCTTGAAACCCAGGGGCTTCAACAGGGCCAGTAGCATGGACCTGTTGTCCTGCTTGTCGTCAACCACCAGCACACGTACAGGAGCGCTCCCCTGGGCCAGCCCGGAAACCATGCGCAGCGGCTTCTCCTGGAAATCCTTGCATGGCCTGCAGGCCGGCAGCATCGGTATTTGCAGGCAGAAACAACTGCCCCCGCCTTCACGGTTTTCATACCAGAGATCCCCGCCCATAATCCGGGAATACCTGAGGCTGATGGCCAGTCCCAGCCCTGTACCGCCTTTTTTGATTCCGGCAACGGTCTGGTAAAATGGTTCAAAGAGATTTTTCAATTCCTCTGAAGATATGCCAGGGCCGGTATCTTCCACCCGGAATTCCAGCCTGAAAACATCCGGACTATCATCTGCAGCGCTTCGGGCCTGTATGTTTTTGACACTGCACTTTACCCAGCCCCCGGCAGTAAACTTTAAAGCATTTTCCAGGAGGTTTATGAATATCTGTCGCAGCATGCCCTGGTCCCCGTGAACATACCGGGGTATGTCACCGTCAAGTTCAAAAGAAAGTTCAAGCCCCCTGGAATCCGCCCGGGAAAGAAACATGCCTCTGAGCTGTTCATAAAAGTGATGCAGATCAAAATCCTCTGCATTCTGCCGCACCTGCCCGGCCTCAATACTGGACATATCCAGGATATCGTTCAGGGTCCGCAACAGGTTGTCCGCGTTGCGGGAAATTGTCTGCACCTGGCCCAAGTGCTGCCGGGAAAGACTGGCATCCCTTTCCAGGACCTGGGTAAAGCCCATGATGATATTCAAGGGGGTACGGATCTCGTGGCTCATGTTGGCCAGAAAGTTGCTTTTGGCTTGACTGGCCGCCTCCGCAGCCTCCTTCGCCTTCTGCAGAGCCCGTCTTATCTCCTCCAGTTCGGATATGTCCACAGCAACCCCGAGAGCGGACAGTCTGTCCTCTATTTCCAGGGGGTAGACAGTGAACAGCGCCGGAAATACCTGCCCGTTTTTGCGCTGCATAAACATGCTGCCTCTCCACACCCTGCCCTGCCTGATGCTGCCATATATATCCGGAAACTTTTCCAGGTCCTCCCTGGAGTGCAGTATAGCCACTGATTCACCCATGACCTCCTGCTTTTGATAACCATGAACACTTTCTGCGCCTGGACTGAAGTCCGTAATGCGCAGATCCCCTTCGGGAGCGGACTCAGCGATTATAAAAGCAATATCTTTGCAGGCTTCAAAAATTGACTCCAGTTTTAACTGCTGGGTCTTGATTTCAGTTATGTCCCGGCCGATCCCCTGGATCTCCACCATCTGGCCATTCTGGTCAAATATACCACTGCCTTCCCATAGAAACCAGCGCCAGCCGTCCACGGTCCAGGCCCGCAGCTGCGCCTTTGCCCTGTAAGGGGGGACTTTGAGAGACTCCATGGCCCTGAACGTCTCTTCTATATCATTTTCATGCACCAGAGGGACAAAAGAATTTCCCAGGAATTCCTGCCTGCTCTTGCCGAAGGACCGGCAAAAGGTTTCGTTTACATAGACAAGCCTGTCTTGAAGATCCAGCCGCACAATGAAGTCATGCTGGGATTCCACCAATCCCCGGTATAGTTCCTCGCTCTTTGCCAGGGCTTTACGCTTCTGCTCCAGCAAGTGCAGGCTCAGCTTGCGCCGGGTTATATCAGTTACGAATCCTTGCCATTGGTTAATAACACCATTGCTGTCTAATAGAGCCCGGATACTTAAGGAAACCCAGACCAGATTACCATCTCTGCGACGTATCCTGCATTCATGGTTTATTATCTCTTCCTGCTCCTCCAGTATATGCTTTATCTTTTCCCTGTCAGCTGGATCAACATAAAGCTGGGATTTGATATCCGTAACCCATTGAAGCATGTCCAGAGGTGAATCATATCCATGAATTCTTGCCATGGCATGGTTGACAAATATAAACTTTCCTTCAGGGGTAGACTGGAAGCAACCGATGGGAGCATGCATAAGCATGTCCTGGAAATCCAGGGAGGCTTCTGGGCGAGAAGAGTATTTTTCTTTTGGAAAATGTGGTGCCGGACTCATGCCTGACTCCATTATATGATGCAGAAGGCTGAAAAAATACCTGGCTCAAGACCGGGGAGCAAAAGGCACGGGGATCATGGCTCCGGAGCGACAGGTTCAGGACTGTGCGCAGGTATGACTGAATGCTCTGTGTTGCGCCCCAGCTAACCAGACATCAGCATGCCGAAGAAAAAAGTTACGAACAATTAACTGGTTGCCCTCACTGCCTGCTTTTGGTCTTTAACTGCTTAATATCAACAAAAAAACAAGTAGTGGTATATTTTGTATCAAATTACATCTGGGACCGCAAGCTGATTATGACTATTTTTACTGAAATCAGCCGGGCAGCAAGGAGGGTGTCAAAAGGCAGGGACAGGAAAGCAGAAGGTTACACTTAAGAGGCAACCCAGGACAGATAAAACTCCTTCAGAATATGTTTTTTCAGAATACCAGGGTGGAAAAACTGAAAGATATTTCACACACTGGAGTCGCTGTTATAACAATATTTCCAGACTGGCTTTCATAAAGTCGACAAGCGGCAAGCCACCTCTACCGATTATCCAGATCTTTGAATCAGGCCAGTGCTTCTGGAATGCACTAAATCCTGAGTGAGCTCTTGAATTCCGCCGCCTGCCAGGCCTGTTCAATCCAGTCTGTACCTGGTGGAGCCAGAGAGTCTGCGGATTCGTATATTGAGGCTCTTCCCCAGCTTTCCTTAACCTGAAGAACAGCTGTAGTCTTTCCCACCTGTCTGGGCCCCAGGACTACCTGAATGAAGGGCTGCTGTTCCTGGAGCCTCTGACCAAGGGTGTAAACTTTTTGTCTCTTGAATTCGGGAAGTTGCATAATTTTTTCCATTTGCTCAATATATCGAGTTTTTTTACTCAATACATTGAGTAAATGTCAACAGCAGGTCTTAAAGATGCTGACATGACTAACTCTTTGATTTTAAGAAATAAACTCCGAAAAAAGCCGTTTTTCAGGCTTGAACAATCCTTTTCGCATTAGAAATGAGGGTTGTAAGAACAGGATTCCTCTCGCAGGACTGATCTGTTCCTTCAGCCTTTGTTCCATGTCCTGTAAAAACTCCACTGCCTCCTGGAAATTTAAGCCCTTGACCACCATGACCAGGTCAATGAGGGAACATTCCCCAGTCACGCCAAGGGCGAGACTACCATTAATCACCACCGAGGACCCCCCCTGGGGAAGGTACAGATCAGGAATGGGCAGTATGTCTTGCCAGAAAGTGAAATGGGGGGATTTCTTTCAAGCCCTTATTGCGATACTCTTGGCTGGCTTGCCTATATGTTTTGAATTCACAACAAGCTCACCACTCAGTACTGGCAAGAGGTAATGAATTCAGCTCATCCCTTCGCAGTTGCCAGTCTGGCAGAAAATGGTCCATGAAGTTCCTGAAGCGTTCAGTATGCTTTTGCTCCAGTAGATGAACCATTTCATGCACAACGACATACTCCAGGCATGATGGCGGCTTTTTGGCCAGTTCCAGGTTGATCCAGATACGCCGGGCCTTGATGTTACAGCTGCCCCATCTGGTTTTCATTTTTTTGATTCTCCATTCAGAGACCAGAACATCCATTAGAGGTTGCCATTTCTCAACCAAATCTAAAACAGCCTGCCGAAGATGCTGGCGATACCAGTCCTCTAGAATTTTGAGGCGCTTCTCCTGGTCTGTTCCCGGCCTTACCTGCAGCTCTAAGGTGGTATTATTGGCTATACGCACAGATGGAGGATAGTCATGTTCCAGGACATTTAGCCTGTAGCGGATTCCCTGAAAAAAATGGCTTTCTCCTGTAACCATTTCTCTTTTCCACTGGCGCACCTGCTGGACAAATTGGCTGAGCTTTTTTCGAATCCAGCTCAGGTGTGATACTAGGGCTACCCGGATGGCTTCATCATTCATGTGTAAAGGTGCTGACACCCGGACCCGGCCTGAAGGCGGATACACCCCAATGTGCAGATTTTTAATATCCTTGCGAACTATTTCCACAGGAATATCGTTGAGATGCATGAGCAGATGTTCGGTACTCATTTTGTGCCTTTACCAGTTCAAGTATAGATTCCATGTTATGATCATTAAGGCTTGCCTGGTGGCCTGAAATGACCTTTTCTATAGCCCTTTTTACTTCCCTTTCTTTGAACTTGTTCCCCGCCAGTCAGCTTTTTTCACACTCCGGATATTTTCATCCAGATTTAAAGACAAAGTGGCATCCTGAGGCTTCCAGGACTATGCAGCTTTTGCCGAACTCATGGGTGGCAGCGCAAACAGAGACAGCATGGTTCCAGCAGGTTCTCGTTTTGGTGTGTCACTTCATCTTGCCTGGGTGCAGGGCAACACCGCCTGCCTCAGCAAATAAAAGGGCC
>PWFB01000208.1 GCA_003553695.1 Desulfonatronospira sp. | reverse complement strand
TGCGGCACCCCCAGGGCTTCGATAATATCCTTGATGGAGGCCCTTCTTTGGAGTACATATTCAAGAGGATATTCAAGCCCGAAGTATTCCCGCAATTCACGGTGAAAATAAAATGTGACGTACTTCATAGCCCGGAGTTAATATATGGCTTGTAATTAATTTCCATCCGGAAAGTCTTTCTTTCTGAATTTTTGTAAGTGTTCACCATAATGATAATGAGCTCCAGTGGTCCGGAAATTCGGCAAACAGGTCGTCGCTCAAATCCCGCACTTACTTTCTGGCAAATCTTGTTTTGAAAGTTGGGCAGACTTAAGAAAGTAAGTGCGGGACCCAGTTTGCCGAACCTCCGGACCCTGGCTTTTCTCCCGCAGGTGCTGAATAGTTAAGAATTTTTAAGCTGTTTGTTTTCTTTTCGGAAACGAGGAGTTTTTTCTTTTGGCAAGGAAATCAAGCAATTATGAGGAGACGTATCTTAATACGTTGACGAATGATTGTGCAGATTGACGCCGCCAAATGGAAAAAGAACCGTTTCCGGATGAAAACTACATAGGAGGTAAACCATGCATTCCATAGGGGTCAAGACCAACAAGAGAGAACAGTTCCTGGACATTACCCGGGAGGTACAGGAATACCTCTCATCCAGCAAAATGAACAACGGGGTGCTGACCCTGTACAGTTCGCACACCACAGCAGGCCTGACCATAAACGAAGGAGCGGACCCGTCGGTAATGCGGGATATTCTGGTGAATCTGGAGAGGCTGGTTCCCCGCCACGGAGACTACCAGCATATGGAAGGCAACAGCGACGCCCATATAAAAACCAGCCTCATGGGACCATCGCTGCAGATCATTGTGGACAACGGCAGACTCATGCTGGGCACCTGGCAGAAGATATTCTTTACCGAATTCGATGGTCCCAGATCCAGAAAAGTCTGGCTCAAGTGGATTGCCGGATAGCCCCGAGCTCGGACAGCCACGCTTCAAAACTTTCCCCGGCCCTCTGGGCGTGCAGTTCCTTGCGCCTGGCCTTTTTGGCCCGGACTTTCAGGGGCGGAAAGAGCCCGAAATGGATATTGCTGGGCTGAAAGTACCTGGCATCGCTTTGCAGATGATTCATAAGCGCCCCCAGGGCCGTGTCCCCCGGCGGCCTGGGCGGATTGATCCCCTTTGCTTCCATCCCCAGACGCAGTCCCAGCCACAGTCCGCAGGCGGCGGACTCCAGGTACCCCTCCACCCCGCTTATCTGCCCGGCCAGGTAAACTCCAGGCCTGGCCTTTAATTCCAGATTTTGGGTCAATACCTGGGGAGCATTGACGAAGGTATTCCTGTGCATGCTTCCCAGGCGCAGAAACTCTGCGTTTTCCAGGCCGGGTATCATGCTGAAGACCCTTTTTTGCTCTCCCATCTTCAGCCTGGTCTGAAATCCCACCAGGTTGAAGGCGGTCTTCTCCAGGTTTTCCGCCCGCAGCTGGACCACGGCAAAGGGCTGCTCCCCTGTCCTGGGATCCACCAGGCCCACGGGCTTCAGGGGACCAAAGGCCATGGTCAGCTCGCCCTTTTCAGCCATGGCCTCGATGGGCATGCAGCCCTGAAAATGCTTTTCGTCTTCAAAGTCCCGGGCAGGGACTTTTTGCGCATTGGTAATTTCCTGGTAAAACCGGAAATACTCCTCTTCACTCATGGGACAGTTGAGGTAATCATCGTCTTGGGGCCGGTACCTGGAGCCCCAGAAAACCTTGTGGTAATCTATGGATTCCGCGCTGACTATGGGGGCTATGGCGTCATAAAAATAAAGGTCCTGGGCCCCGACAACCCGGAACAGACTCTGGGCCAGGGGATCGCTTATAAGCGGACCGGCTGCAATGATCACCGCATCAAAGCCCTGCAGCTCCGGGTCATCCAGATCCTGGACTTCCCGCCTCTGAACCTGGATAAGATCATGTTCTTCCACCCTGCCGGTCAAATGCCGTGCAAACTTGTCCCGGTCCACGGCCAGGGCCTTGCCCGCCGGCACCCGGTGCTTGAGGGCGGCTTCCATGACCAGGCTGCCGAGAGCAAGCATTTCCTGCTGCAACAGCCCCACCCCGGTAACCGTCTCCATGGAACGAAACGAATTGGAACACACCAGCTCTCCCAGGCTCTGGCTTTCATGAGCCGGGGAAAACTTCTGCGGCTTCATCTCCAGGATGGTCACCCGCACTCCCTGGCCGGCCAGCTGCAGGGCGGCCTCGCATCCGGCCAGCCCTCCGCCGATTATGGCCACGCTCTTATTCATATGGACAGTCTTTCAGATTTGAGGATATAGGCCGCGATGATGCCCGCAATGAATCCGGCTGCCAGATTGGTGGCCAGGGTGATGCCCACGATGGTGAAGACCACGAAGAATTCCTTGCGCTCCTTTAAATCCATTATGGTCAGGGCCAGCTGAGCACCGGCAAAGATGAGCAGTACTCCCAGCACGGCCATGGGAATGAGATACAGAATACTCAGGATGTTCACCCCCAGCAGCACAGCCAGGAAGATGAATATGGCCCCGATGATCACGTTGGAGCCCGGGGTCCTGGCCCCGAAGCGGTAATGGGCCGCCAGTCCTCCGGCCCCGTGACAGAGAGGCATGCCCCCCACGAAAAAGGAAAAGAAGTTGGCCAGGGCCATGGTGATGCAGTTGGCCTTGTAGGTAGCCCTGTGGGCGGCCTCTCCGAAATACTGCCTGGACAGATCCACATTGGCGATGACCGCATTGCCCAGGGTCATGGGCAGCTGCGGCAGGACCAGGACCAGCAGGGCAAAGGAGAAATCCACGCTGGAAGGGAACCCGAAAGGCATGAATTCCGGCAGGTTGAACCCCGGTGACACCTGGGACAACCCTTCCCGGGTGCCCAGCAGAAGACCCACCACCATGCCTCCCAGAACCACCACCAGGGCTGCGGGAAGCTTTTTATTGTCCAGGAGCAGCAGGGTGATCACCCCGCCGGTGATGCCCAGAAGCAGACCAAAAGGCACAGGTCCCAGGTCCTGGATTACCAGGTAGGGCTCGGCTGCCTCCTGGATCTTCTGGAAAGTTGAAGTGCCGATCATGAAGCGTACCCCTTCGGCCATGAGCAGAAGCCCGGTGGAGAGCTGCACACCCCGGACAACGGCCTTGGGGGTATACTTGCCGATGAGGGTCATGGCTCCGGTGAGGGCGATGACCAGCAGAAGCACTCCGATAAGCAGGGAAGAGGCCATGATCTCCGAGGCGGTGATGCCCGTGGCCACGGCATAAGCGCCGATGACCTTCATGGGTTCTACAGGCACGGGAATGCGGTAGTACATCCCGGACAGCAGGTAGAACAGACCCACCGAGAAAAAAAGGCCCAGGGGGTGCAGGCCGTTCACCAGGATCATGGCTATGCCCAGGGGCAGAACCACCCCCAGGTCTCCAAGAGATCCGGCCAGTTCCTGGCGGTTGAATTTGTAAGGTACGCCCATCTGTAAAATATACTTAAATGTTGCGAAATTGACAAGGAACAAAACCATCCCTGCCGATCAAGATTATTATTGTGGACTGGATCTCATTTCATCTTTTTATCCGGGGTGATGCACCTGCAAAAAGTCGGGGAATGAAAAATTCAGAGTAACTATTCACCACTTGCGGACGAAAAGCCAGGGTCCGGGGATTCGGCAAACTGGGCGTAAACTGTCTGAGCGACGTAGGCAGCGTTAATCAAAACCGTTAAACACCCAACTTAATTCAAAGAATAATATAATTGAAGATTTCATGGCTGAAAAAGTTGAAGAGGTTTTGATTTACGCTGCCTTGGAGCGAGTTTTTACGTCCTGTTTGCCGAATTTCCGGACCACTGGAACTAATTATCATTAAGGTGAACAGTTACAATTCAGAAATCAACAATCTACATAACTCTTTGATTTTACCAATCTCTGCCTGCCCCGTGAAACCGGGGTCCCCTCTGGGGTGTTTCACCGGGGACGTCTGATCTCTGACATCTGTCACGCGCTGGCGTGGTTCGCGCGACAAAAATGACTTTTTGCAGTCACATCTCTCAATTCATCATGGTAGACATTATGTATTCAAAACAAGGAATTACATTTATTTTCCTGTCAGATTTTTCTTGACACGTAAACGATTTCACGGCAGAAATTATAGTAAATTTTCCGGATACGGGAAGGGCTCTGCTGCATGGCATATTCCAGCGTTTTTGCCCTGCCTGTAATTTTCCGGTCTTTAAATCTGCATAATGTCTCTGAAGATGCGCCTGCAAAAAGTCGAGAAATGAATAATTCAGAAATAAATAATCTACATAAATCTTTGTTTTTACTGACCTCTGACCTCTGACGTCTGACCTCTGATCTCTGACCTCTGACGTCTGACCTCTGACCTCTGATCTCTGACCTCTGACGTCTGTGACTGCAAAAACGACTTTTTGCAGTCACATCATATATCTCCAGTTTGCAGAAGGGATATAACCTCTTTAACATCTTAATGGAAAGTATTTAAGCAACAAGTTATGCAATTATGAGAAGAGCACATCCCGGTACTATTCTTTAAATTGCTTCCCTCTCAGACCATTTAAAAATCCAGGAGGAATAGTATGAAGGTAAAAAACTGGTTT
>PWFB01000088.1 GCA_003553695.1 Desulfonatronospira sp. | reverse complement strand
TTTTCAATGACTGCTTTGTAATTGTCTATCAGGTCGTCCCTGTTTTTGACCCTGTCTGCCACCTGGGGGTCAGGATTTCTGATGATTCTTTTTACCGATTCCAGTTGACGGATTACTTCCAAAGTCATGAAATGAATTTTTTCTTTCAGGTCGAGAAGGTTATGCATACATCACATCTTCCTTACATGCTTTTTCAGGATGTTACGCACATTCCCGGTACATTTCCCAGGTCTGTTCAAAGGCCTTTTTAAAGGATCTGCTTTCCATGTATTTTCTGGCCTTTTGTCCCATTTCTCTCAAATCCTCTGGATGGGCCAGAAGGGAAAGAATGGCTCTTTTCAGGGCATGACTGTCTTCAGCAGGCACAACGAGTCCTGTATCGCCCTGGATGATGTTTTCGCCCGGCCCGCCCTGATCTACTACTATGGCGGGAACACCCGAGGCCTGTGCTTCCAGCACTACATTTCCGAAGGTGTCGGTTGAGCTGGGGAAGACGAACAGGTCGGATGATGCATAGGCCTGACTCAGTTCTTCTCCCTGAAGATATCCGGTAAAAGTTGCCGGATAGTCTTTGAGCCTGTACTCCATCTCGTAACGGTAGGGTCCGTCACCCACTATCACCAGGTGCACTTTTGATGTATGTTCGCAGATTTTCTGAAAAGCCTTTTCCAGTATCTGCAGGTTCTTTTCTTTGGAGATGCGGCCTACGTACAACAGCTTTGTCTTATTCTGGATCTTATAATGCCTGGCAAAAAATCCATTGCGTTTGGCCGGGTTGAACTTGTCCGTGTCCACTCCCCTGGGGTAGACTTTGATTTTTTCGCTCCTGACGCCTTTGAGGCGCAGTTCGTCAGCGGTACTTTTCGACGGGGCGAAAACCTTATCCAGCTGATTGTAATACCAGATTATATATTTCCACATGAGTGCTTCCAGTGCGTGATCCCCGGTAAGATGCCCTGTGTACTGGGGCAGAGAGGTGTGATAGGTTCCGAATATGGGCAGTCCCAGGATTGTGGCTGTGGCCAGGGCAGCCAGCCCCATGGGTCCCGGCGTGGCTGTATGCAGGTGGGTGGTGTCCCGCTCGAAGCAGTAGTCTATCATTTCCAGGACAGGCGGGTAATACAGTTTGATTTCCGGGTATTCCGGCAGATCCAGCATGCCCATGGGCTCAAAATTTTGAACCCCGTCCATTTCCAGAGATTTGCTTGAATCAGGCCGGCAGGTGATGATGGTCAGGTCTTTGCTTGTGACCGCAGCTGTGGTGGCCAGTTGCTGCATGGTTCTGGCCACTCCGTTTATTTCGTAGAAAGTATCCGTAAAATGTGCCACCCGCATTTGATAAGCAGATTTTCTGATCCCTTTTCTTTTTTTAAAGCTGGAAATGAATTCCTTGCTTGTGCGGCGATCCTGGTTGAATATTCCATAAGATACAAAGTAGGGGGAAAGCATGGTGTAAAGGCTGCCGGCCGAGCCCAGGGTCTGAAACATGTCCAGAAAACCGGCAGATGCTGCCTGTTCCACAAGCCTGCCCGCCTCATGAGAGAGCAACCTGTTGCCTGCCTTATTGGCAAACCTGAACCATCTGGACCCCATATATTCATGAGGGTTTACCGATGATTGGACCATTCTGGTGATTTCCGGATCTGTACGCAGCATCAGTTCCGTTTCCCGGCTGAGAAGCCTGTGAAATTCTCTGGCCGGGGTTTTGCCTTTTGATCCCGTCTTTTTGTAGATAAAGCCAAGAATGGAGTCCTTGATGTTTTTTGGGATCTTCTGTCCTGGATGCAGGGTCTGGTCAAGAAACTGTAACAGGCTGTCCTGTCCGGTATAGCGGTGCAGATTGAATTTGTGCTTACAGAACTGATAACCAATTGAGTAAAGGTTGTGGGCCATGGTTTTAGGGGTTGATGGTGTTCCCCAGGCATTAGAGCAGCCTTTATTTACCTGCTCCAGGAATTTTTTCAGGTTATGAATGCCTGGTACCCTGGTAAACATCCGGCCGATATTCAGAGAGCTGTGATCGTCGGATCCACCGATTATGCTCTTTTCCCAGGGTTTATTTCCCGCTGCTTTCAAATCGTATTTGTTCTGCAGGTATTCGAAATCCAGCGGGCAGAGATTATCCAGAATAAACTCCAGAGCCTCGTTCTGGGTTTTATCCCTGGCCCCATTGCACTCCATAATCTTGAAAAGAAGCAGCAGCCTTTCGAAGTTTTCGTAGCTCATCTTGCCGTTGACTGAAAAAAGTGGATGAGCTGCTGCATGTAGAATATCCTCGGTTTGAAGATAGCTGACCAGTTCAAAGATGTTGAACCTGATTTCCTGTATCCGGCTGTGCTGTTCTTCACTGATATCATAAGCCAGGACGTGGACCTTGCATCCGTCGTCTGGAAAATGAGCGGTAATTTCCTCACTGACAAACACGCCGTCTTTGTGTGCTATTTCCAGGCAACCGTCTATGCAGTTGTGGTCGGTGATGGTCACCAGGTCCATGCCTTTGTCCCTGAGTCTTTTGTAGATGAATTCAGGCCCGGTATAGCTTTCGGAGCATCCAAGCTTTTGCAGGCCCCATTGTGATGGCCTGGTGGAATGCCTGGAGTGAACATGCATGTCCACACTGGTAAATTTTTCCATAAAACCCTCCTTTTCCGGCGGTCCCCGCAAGTTATTTGAAAATTCAGTCTGACCAGATAGTGGCTCTACAAATCATTCACTCAGGTTGGTATATCTTGCTTATGTTCGGATAATGACATGGAGGTTAAGATGTTGAGACAAGACTGTTTGAATGTAGAGGGATGAAAGGTGTAAAAAAGAAATTTTCTGGTAATAGAAATGTAAAAGAAAGGATATTTAATGATGTCTGAATCACGAAAATTTTGGCACGAAACCTCAACTTCTTTGGAGGAAGTCTATGTTGAATCAGACAGGCAATTTTGCTTGCCCAGGCCAGGGCAATGGATCGCGTTTCTTGTTTATCCGTCGTGGTCAGGAAACCCAAAAAATAACTACGGAAACTGACAGACTGAAGGCCAGGATCGAGCAAAGGGACAGATTTTTTTCCATTCTGGCCCACGACCTCAAAGCTCCTCTAGCAGGTTTTTTGAGTTTTCTTCGAATGATGGTGGAAGACATTGACAGCTTTACCAGGGAGGAACTCCAGGTTGCGCTCAAGGATATGCAAGAGTGCGCTGAAAATCAGTATATGTTGCTGGAAAATATCCTGCAGTGGTCTCTGATGCAGAGAGGAGAGCTCAGTTTTATGCCTGAGCGCATATTATTGAGCGATCTTTTGAAAAATAATGCCAGCCTTGCCTCCGGGCCGGCCAGGCAAAAGGGCATCAAGGTGGAATCACGTGTTGTCCATGAAATTGAGATTGTAGCTGATAAGAATATGCTTCAGGCGGTGTTTCGCAATCTGGTCTTTAATGCACTCAAGTTTACCCCGGAAAACGGCCTTATACAGATGTCCTGCAGGCAACATAACGGTGTGGCTGAAGTTGTTGTCAGGGATAACGGCATAGGCATGGATCAGAAAACCCTTTCCGGATTGTTCAGACCGGAAAAAAAGACCAGGCGTAATGGCACAAACGGCGAAAAGGGCACCGGTCTGGGCATGGTCCTCAGCAGGGAATTTGTAAGTATGCACAAAGGCAGGATCTGGGCGGAAAGTTCTCCAGGCCAGGGCTCTGTGTTTTATGTGCAGCTGCCGGTTATTTTTCATGAGACTGCAGGATAATGTAAATACAATAATATTTACCTGCTGCAGAATGGTTGCCCGGCACCCGCATGAGAAGCTGATTTCCTGGGGCCAGGTAAGCTGAACTGCTTAACGTGCCGATTCAAGAGGTGCCGGGCAGTTTGCATGAGGTGCAGTGAACCGCTTTAAAAATCAGGAGGTTTTAAAGCATGTTTACTTACGCATTAAGGTATACCAGCTCTTGACCCCAAGAATGGTTGATCAAGTACCATGTTTTTGCGAAACTTGTGTTACCGTCTCCTCTCTTTTGGGTTACATTCCACTGACTGATTTTTTTCATGCCGGACCTGGTTTCCGCCCACTCCAGACATTTGCAGTACGGCATTGCACTGACACTCATGTTTCTTGTTCTGGGGCTTGTAACCATTCATGGGGTGTCGGAGCCATGCAAGGTTACCTGTCCGAAAAGCTGGTAACGCCTTTCTTTCATACCGTCCCTCCAGGCAGGTATCTCACAAGTTACATCATCTTCACATTTCGCGCTTGACGCAAAGTGTGAAGAATTGCCGGGCGCTGGCTCTCCGTCTATCCCTTGAAGTTTATATTTTTGTGACAGGGTTTGCGGGGTAGGCAGGTCATTAACCGTTAAAAACTTGCTTAAATGGAAAAAGTTATTATTATTGATAGCAGGGATATGGATCAGATGTGCATCAGTCAAAACTAAGGCGGGCTTTGCCCGCAACCCAATAAATAAAAGAGTTTTTGACAGGATTAACCACGCCAAAGAAGCGTGGCAGGCATAGATTAAGAGATTGATTAAGAGAAAAACATTTTTGTCCTGGCTCCCAGTTTAATGCCCTTCGGGCTTGCTCTGCGAGCAATTAAACGGGACAGGCGGAAGCCAGGCCAAAAGGTAATCACTC
>PWFB01000154.1 GCA_003553695.1 Desulfonatronospira sp. | reverse complement strand
TTGAATCAGGTTCAGTGTTTTACGGTTTTGATTAACGCTTCCTACGTCGCTCAAACAGTTTACGCCCAGTTTGCCGAACCTCCGGACCCTGGCTTTTCATTCGCAGGTGCTGAATAGTTACGCTGATTCAGGCAAAAAATTATATTGTAATGGCTGCTCTGGTCAAATGTCAAATAATTGGTTGACGCTTACAGCCACATTGGTTATTTTTCCTTAATAACGCAGGCACGATCACTCATTAGTTTTGACATCCGCAAAAGGAGAGGTGGCCGAGTCGGCTGAAGGCGCTCGCCTGCTAAGCGAGTATGGGCTTAACCGTCCATCGAGGGTTCAAATCCCTCCCTCTCCGCCAAAAAAAGCAAATCCCGGTTCTTTGAGAACCGGGATTTTTTGTTTCTGAGGGAAAAGGTATCAGCCCAGCTCAATGCGATAGCCGGACCCGTGCAGCAGTCCCACCATGAGGGTCAGGTATTCCCTCAGGTGCCGGGTAAGGAGAAAATTCTCCCGTACAAACTGCCTGGCCTTGGTCCCCATCTCCTGCATGCGGTCGCGGCGGTGCAGAAGATACCGGATACGCAGAGCCGCCCCCTGGGGAGTACGCACCAGAAACCCGGTATGGTAGTTGATGACCTGCAGCCGGATACCTCCGGTATCCCCGCCTATGACCGGCCGGCCCTTCCACAGTCCCTCGGTCACTGTAAGGCCGAACCCTTCCTTGACCGACTTCTGGATGACGATATCCGCCATGCGCTGCAGGGCATTTATCTTTCTGTGGGCATCCGGCGGCAGAAGCAGGATCTTGACGTCTGGATCATTCCCTGCCGCGGCCCGGACTTCCGAGAGAACGGCCTCGCCCTCGGGATCATCGTCAGCCGTTCCTCCGGCCAGGACCAGCTGCAGACCGGGCGTAAATTTCCTGGCCAGGCGATGGGCCTCCACCACCCCCACCGGGTCCTTGAACCGGTCAAAGCGCGACACCTGCAGCACCAGTGAACGCTCCGGATCCAGGCCGAATTCCTTGCGCACCTCCTCTATCTCCTCCTGGGGCAAGTCAATGTTCTTATCGCTCAAGGGATCGATGCTGGGGGGAATGATATATTCCGGATGAGGCAGGGCCTGGGCGAAATCAGGCAGGGAGAACACGCTTGCGTCATAACCGGACACATGCCCGCGCAGGTAGCGCCACACCGGTCGATAGGGACGGCTGGCATCTATATGGCAGCGCCATACCCAGTGCCCCTTGCGCCCGGGGCAGAGCCCCAGAAGGGGAGCCGGCTGCGGATCATGGATAAACACGAAATCGGCCTCTTCCAGGAGAGGGCGCAGTTCTTCAGCGTTTTCCCGGTTGGTCTGTTCATAAGCCTCCAGCAGGGGGGAGGAAATGGGTGCAGCCAGTCCCTGCAGGGCATTGTGCATGCTCTTGGTGCACTGGTAGAATTCCTCGTTGCCCTGGATAACCTCCCAGCGCACGTCCAGGCCCAGCTCAGAGCTCAGAGGCACCAGCTTTTCCAGGATCTCGGCCACCCCGCCCCCCTTGCGGGTGGAATTGATATGGACTACCTTCATTCCCCGCAAGGGGGCTGCCAGCTGTTTAAGATGGGATACTACATCCTGTCCCGCCACATCTGCATAAGCATCAAGAAGGCTGCTCATGATTTATCCCCCCTGTCCCGGCATTCCAGACAGACCCTGGTCATTTCCTCGCGTATACTGCTCAGGCTGGAAAAGAAGGGATCTATCCCGGCCAGTCCACGAAGCAGCTCGTTGTAAGGCTCATAAAAACCCGTGAGCCAGTAGCTGAAATCGTCCACTCCCCCGGGAAGACGGCGGCGGGCGTCGATAAAATGATAAAAGATGGTACCCGTGGAGAGCTCGGGAATGACCTCGGCCAGGGCCTCGGGCCGGGCCAGGCGTGTGCCGGTGTCAAAAATGACCAGCTGCGTGCGGATAAACTCAAAGGGCCGGAAGGCCTGCAGCCAGTGCGCTGTTTCGCTCTGGTCCAGCCTGCTCTCGATGATCTCCAGGAGTTCACGGCGCAGATCCTCCAGATCCCGGTGCTCCACCGGGTCGATTACCGCCAGCTGCTCCGCCAGGGCCTGTTCACGCAGCTGCCTGCGACACCATACGGCAAAGTCATTGTTGAATTCGCGTTCCTCGAAACGCGCCCCCAGCAGCCCTCCCCAGAAATGGTGGTAGATACTGTCCGTATTTACATCCCGTATATGGTCCCGCAACTCAGTCAGGGTATGGGCCTTGCGCCCGGTGGCAATGGCGATGAGGGCGCAGTCCTTGAGGGCAAAGGGCTCGGAAGGGATAGGATTGTTATTGTTCATGGATTAACCTCTATTGAAAAGACCTTAATTGTTTGCCTGCAAAAACTCTTTTTTACAGGCCCGGATGACAGAGAACAGAAGACAGATGGCTTAAGAGTCAAAGAGATGCTAAGCAACTTTTATCAAACCGATCCAGCTTGAAGACATTTTGCAGTTACTTCCAGGATGGAGGAAAAGCAGAAAAGCCGCATTCCAGCACGGCCACGCAGTGGCCCGGCAGAAACAGATCCAGGCCATACAGGGCGGCATCCGCATGCGAAGCCAGAAGAATCTCCAGGCTGCCCAGGGGATTATCCAGGGGCACTGTCTGCTGCACCGGGGAAAAATTGCAGGCCAGGCACAAAGAACCGCGGTGCATGACCAGCCACTTATCTTCCTCCCGGAAATCAACCTGCACCAGTTCCAGACGCCCGCTGGTGAGTGCCGGATGCTTACGGCGCAAGCGTATAAGCTCCCTGTGCCAGTTAAGGATCTCAGCGTGCCCCTCCCTGTCCGGCTCCTGCCAGTCAAGCCTGGAACGGGCAAATGTTTCCAGGGACTGCGGGTCGGGTATGTCCTGGGACTGCCAGCCGAAATCCGCAAACTCGGCCAGCCTTCCCTGGAACACGGCCCTGGCCAGTTCTTCATCTTCATGGGCTGTGAAATACAGAAAAGGGGTTTTAGCTCCCCATTCCTCCCCCTGGAAAAGCATGGGTATAAATGCAGAGGTGAGTACCAGGGCCGCCCCCATCTTGAGCTGGCCCGGGGTGAGCAGGTGCGAGGTGCGCTCGCCCCCGGCCCTGTTGCCCACCTGATCGTGATTCTGCAGGCAGCCCACAAATTTGTGCCCGCATATATCCGGGGCCGGGCGGCCATGCCTGCGGCGGCGAAATGCCGAATATGCCCCGTCATAAACAAAGCCTTTTTCCAGGGCCTTGGCCAGATGGGCCAGCCCGCCGAAATCGGCGTAATAACCCTGACTTTCGCCTGTGAGGGCCCCATGCAGGGCGTGGTGAAAATCCTCGTTCCACTGGGCGTGCAGCCCGTAGCCCCCGGCCTGAAACGGCCTGATGATACGCGGATCATTGAGGTCGCTTTCGGCAATGAGCACCAAATGCCGCCCCAGAGAGGCCTCCAGATCCTTTACTTCCCAGGCCAGTTCTTCCAGGAAGTGCCTGGCTGAAAAATCATACAGGGCATGCACCGCATCCAGGCGCAGCACGTCAAAATGATAATCCCGCAGCCACATGAGGGCGTTGTCTATAAAGAAGCGCCGGACTTCATCGCTGTCCGCCCCGTCGAAATTCACCGCATCCCCCCAGGGTGTGCGATAGCGATCCGTAAAGTACGGTCCGAATCTGGGCAGGTAGTTGCCTTTTGGTCCCAGGTGGTTGTAGACCGCATCCAGGATCACTCCCAGTCCCCGGCTGTGGCAGGCATTGACCAGCTCTTTGAGATCTTCGGGTTGGCCGTAGGCGTGGTGCGGTGCATAAAGGTTCACACCGTCATAGCCCCAGCCGCGTTCCCCGGAAAATTCGGCCACAGGCATGAGCTCCACATGACTCACCCCAAGCTCAGCCAGGTGATCAAGCTTATGCAGAACCCCCTTGAAAGTCCCTTGAGGGGAAAAAGTTCCCACATGCAGCTCATAAATCACTGCCGAAGACAGGGGGACAGGCTGAAAGCCCTGATCGCTCCACTCAAACCGGCTGTGATCCAGCCGCCTGGAGGGGCCGTCAACGCCCCGTGGCTGCCATGGTGAACGGGGATCAGGAAAGGGACCCTCGCCATCCAGGACAAACCAGTAATCCTCGCCGTGACCTGGACTTTTTTCAGCCTGCCACCAGCCGCCTTCTTTCTCCAGCATGGGGGTGCTCTCCCGGTCCAGCACCAGTTCCACCATTTGGACCCTTGGCGCCCAGACTCTAAGGGGCTGCAGGCCGCCTCTGTTTTGAATGTTATATTGCATCCTGATTATCTCTCCAGGGGAGCTTTACTCGCTTGTTAATAGTTATTCCGACATCCTTCTTTTTATGGCAGGGTGTTAAATATAAGTCACTGGACCGTCATCCCCTTTCTGTGCCCTGGGTCTTTGCAAGCAGAGCCACGGGGAAGCTGCTCAGCAGCCGGGACAAATCAATTGCCCCTCCGGCAAGTCTCTCCCCGGTCAAGACATTCTCCCAGTCCCCCGGCGGCAGGTCCAGGACGGTATCCTCAAAGTCCCCGCCAAGGCCCAAAACTAGGCGGGGGACCACGGTCAACACTATCTCGCCGCGCAAAAAGGCTACTACATGATCACTCTTCTTTCCC
>PWFB01000209.1 GCA_003553695.1 Desulfonatronospira sp. | reverse complement strand
TCGGTATTGAACGGTTTTGATTAACGCTTCCTACGTCGCTCAGACAGTTTACGCCCAGTTTGCAAAGCCCCCGGACCCTGAATATCAGTGGTGCGCTTAGTTAGATTGACCAATTTTATCACTTACTTGAAATCAAAGCTGTTAAGAATATTTTTCTCGAATGAATCCAGGCCAGTTTCCCAGATCCTGTTCTGAAGATGATAGATATCCGGGTATACCCCGAACTTTCTGCTTTTTTGAATCATTGCTCCGGCCCTGTCCCACAACTCTAATCCATCCGAGCAAAGCCTTTCCAGCTCTTTTTCCAGCATGGATTTGAGTAAAAAAGCCAGTTGGGGGTTATTTTGCAGTACTCCCCGCCAGAATGCGGACCAGTCATCTTCTTCTTCGCTGGAAGCCAGATAATGCATAATCATTCCCAGGGACAAGGTTCCCTGTCCGGCAATGGGCTCATGCTGGCCGGTTTCGAATGATCTCTCCCTGTGCCGGCCCAGAATGGAAGCAGCCTGCATCAGGCTTGATAGAACCTTTTGTTCGTGAGCCCGGTCAAGTTGCAACAGTACCTGATCCCGGAGTTTCTTGTCCAGGTCTCCCAGAGCCAGATATTTTCCATCCCCGGTCTGTACTCTGCAGTCCAGGGTGGCCTCCTGGTCCAGGACGAATGTCTCCCGGCCCTGTTCCTGCAGGCAGGTCCAGCTGTAATCCAGCTCAAGGATGTTTTCTTTTTTTCGGGTACTGAACTCAAGCCCGGGAAAGGAAAGAGAGGACTCCTGGTCCTGAATGCATGCTCCCATGACAGCCATATGGGCCGGTCTTATTCTTCTTGGCAGAACCTGTTCCTTCCAGATCTGCGGGCCGTCTCCCAGGGAGGGATCATTGGACCGGGCTTCTTCCAGGACTTCCAGGACAAGGGGCTCCACGTCGGGGCCTTGCAGGTCCTTGAGCATTTCCAGAGCCCTTGATCCATAGCTCAGGGCGTTCAAGGGCTCGATGCGCCCCAGGTCGTCAAAGAACCAGGCACAGCTGGCAAAGGAAGCCAGGCTCATGCGCTGCATTTCAAGGAATTTAAGCGCTGCGGCTTTCTGGCTCCGGTCCAGTTCACAGACCTGGTGTCTGCGCAGAAACTCGTCACGCTCTACTTTTCCGCTCAGGCATTTGCCGTAATCAAGCATTGCCTGGCGCGGATCACGGAAAAGTTGTTGTGCATGATGGCGGTAATGCTCATCAACATAGTAGCGGATGACGTTCAAGGACCTGCGCAGGGGCCTTCTCCACAACTGGTTCCAGCCGGGGTGGTCGCCGCTACTGCAGCCGCAGTCGTCCTGCCATCTCTCTATGCCGTGCACGCAGCTCCAGGATGATTTCTCGTGGATCAAAACCTCCTGCTCCGGTGGATGCTGATCCAGGTAAGCAGAGAAATTGGTCAGGGAAAGGGGACTGTCTTCCTGCATCGCTCGTTTTAATACCCAGGCCAGGGCCATTTCTCCGAATTTGAAGTGATGTCCGTATGATTCCCCGTCCGTGGCCAGGCTTAGTAGTTTCTGGTCGTTGGATGTAATCCTCTGCCAGAAGCCTTCCCCGTTGGAAAGAAGGTTTTCAAAGGCTACGGCCTGTGACACGGGTCCGTCGTAGAAGAAAATGGAAATTTCCAGGCCTGACGGCAGCTTTACCAGGTATGGCCGGTCCTTGGGCAGGGTGCTTTCGTCCACTTCTTTCCAGTTGCCATGTGAATCGGATATGGCCCTGGCCTGTCTGGGTGCAAGCACGGTAAACCTGATGCCGGCCCTGGCCAGGGCTTCCAGGTCCGGAGTGGAAACAGCGGTTTCAGAGAGCCAGAAACCTTCGGGTCTGCGGCCGAAACGTTGCTGGAAATCCTGGATGGACCACTGTATTTCCAACTCCCGGTCCTCGTCTGTGGTCAGGGGCATGATGATGTGGTGGTATATCTGGGCCATGGCGTTGCCGCGTCCGAAACGCCGGATGCTTTTGCGGTCTCCCTCCAGCACCTTTTGATAGGTGGCAGGGCTGTGCCTGGCCATCCAGCGCAGGATAGTGGGGCCGAAATTGAAGTTTATGAATTCGTAGCAGTTGATGATCCGCTGGATGCGACCGTGCTCATCCAGAATGCGCGCGGCACCCAGGGGGTCATAGCTTTCCCTGTTGATGCGCTGGTTCCAGTCCGGATAAGGTGCAGCACTGGCCTCGGGCAGGACTTCCTCCAGCCAGGGATCAAAACGCGGGGGTTGATAGAAATGTCCGTGAATACACAGGTGTTGAGGCATTATTAAGTCCTTGGTATAAATTGTTTAGGTCTTGTTGTTAATAAAGATTGCACCAGCAGTCATTATTCATCTCAACTCTCAAGTTCCACGGGTGCAGAGAAGAAATCATTTGCCTTGAAGATTGAGTCAGGGCAATATATATGTTTGGCACTTAAGCCGGAGTCATAGCAGCAACATAAGGAGCGCCAGCTTTGGGAATACTAAGTTCCAGCGTAAGTCTGACCAGGTACCGCATAGTGGAAAAAGTCCCGGACGAACTTGTTAATGAGCTCCCCCAGAGGCTAAAAAGCAATGCTTTCAGGGAGATTGACCAGACCAGCGACGAAAGGAGCTTCGGCTGGGTTTGTTTTGACGACTTTCTGGACAACAAGTGGCATACTGCAAGCCCGCACAAGGGACATTACCTGGCATTCGCACTGCGTCTTGACACTCGCCGCATACCACCGGCGGTTATGAAGAAACATCTCCGCCTGGCCCTGGAAGAAGCCCGCCGGGAGCAGGAGCCCAGGGGCAGGAAGATTGTCACCCGGGACCAGAAAGCGGAAATCAAAGACAGGGTGAAACAGACCCTTATGGGTAAGACCCTGCCTGTACCGGCGGTATTCGACGTGGTCTGGGATGTTTCCAGGCACATGATTTACCTGGGCTCTATATCCCCTAAGGTCAGACAGCTTTTTGAAGATCAGTTCACCCAGAGCTTTGATCTGAGTCTCGAGCCCCAGACCCCGTATTTTCTGGCCGCAATCCTTGCAGAAGAACAGAAGAAAAATCTTCTGGAGGAAGTGGAGGCTTCAGTCATGGCTTAGTCCAGGTTGACATTTTACTGAGCGCCTTCATACCTTGGCTCAATGAGGCTGTAAACCAAAAATAAATACCGGATTTTGCATCAGGATTCATCAGCTCACATATCAAGTATTGCCCAGGCAGGTGCAAGGTTGTAAGACGCGCCTGCAAAAATCCCTTTTTGCAGGCTCAGAGGACAGAGGACAGAAGACGGATGACTGAAAAATAAAAGAGTTACAAGTATTGTCTTAAAGACTGAAACCGGTTTTTTGACTTTCTGCGGATGTATTTTAAAGGTAATAAAATGGAGCCTGTAAACAATTTGCTTGATAACTTTTTCAAACGCAATGATCCGGAAGGCCGGCATTACCTTTTTGTAAAAATTTGTGAAAACTGGCGCCGAATTGTCGGGGCTGAGCTGGCGGATCTGGCCAGTCCAGTGGGTCGCAAAAAGAGGACCTTGATCCTGGGGGCCCAGGATTCCATAGTTATTCAAGAGGTTACCTTTCAGCAGGAAGAATTGCTTAGAAGAGTTAATGATTTCTGCGGGGTGGTTCTTTTTGACAATCTGCGCATAGAACTGTTAAAGGGCAGAACCCCGCTGGATGCTCCCCTGGTGCAAAATACCGGGACCGGGCTTGAGCCCCGGCGTCCCAAGCAACTGGGAGGTCTGCTGGATGCCTTTCCCAAGGGATCCGCCATTGCAAGATGTTATGCCAAGTATGTAGATTTTTTTAATAAAAATACCTGAAACCAATACTTTTCAAGGAGGTCGCTGTGAGCGAGGAAATCAACCTGGAACTGAAAAAACCCCTGGACAAAATGACAGCCAAGGAGCTGCGCCAGCTGTGTATCGATAAGATCCCCCAGATAAGGGGAGCTTCCGGGATGAGTAAAGAGGAACTTCTGTCTTCCATCAAGGAAGTGCTGGGGATGAGCCAGGAAGAAGGCGGCAAGTCAGGGGCTTACAAGGATCAGATCAAAAGTCTCAAGGCCAGAATGAAGGAACTGCAGGAGCAAAGGCTGAATCTACCCAAGAGCAGGCGCAAAGAACGTGATGTTCTGCGTAAAAAGATCCATGACTTGCGAAAAAACACCCGCAGGCTTTCTGCTGTATGACTCGCCTGCCAAAAGTCTTTTTTGCAGGTGCATCTTTTAGGGGTGAGTCCTGACTGAGCCCATGTCCGTAAGTTTTTCGGGGATTCCCTAAGGGATTAATGGATAAGATGCCCGGGGCCAGGGTGGAGAGTTCGCCAAACAAAGAGGACAACTCCATGAATATCAAAATCATAGGCCTGGCCAGGACCAGTTATCTTGATCCGGCGGAATGCCCCAGGCAGGGACGTGGGGATATGCCTGCCTGCACTATAGAGCTGGATCCGGTATACGCGCCCGGACTCCACCGCCTGAGGCAGGGGCAGGAAGTGATTGTTCTGACCTGGATGCACCTGGCCCGCAGGGACATCTACCGCCTGCGCCCCGGAAACGACCCGGCCAGGCCCCTGCACGGAGTTTTCTGCACCAGGTCCCCGCATCGTCCCAACCCTATCGGCCTGCACCAGGTGAGAATACTGGAGATTCACGACTGCCGGCTGGTGGTGCATCCCCTGGAAGTGGTGGATAAAACCCCGGTGGTGGACATAAAGCCGGTGATGCAAGAGGCATTCCTGGAAACCGGCGCGGAAAAATACTTCTCTTCGGCAGAGATTCAGTCCCTGGTGCTTGCCGGGAAGCGGGGCTGGGAACGCGGGCTTTTCAGCGGCATAAACGGCAACCTTAGCCTGATGCGCCAGGGGCTTGTGCTGATCACCCGTTCGGGATGTTTCAAGGGTGCCCTGGGGACAGAGGACTTAAGCGTGATGGACCTGGAAAGCGGCAGAACCATTGCAGGCGAGCAACCATCCATTGAAAGCGGCATGCATCTGGAGATTTACAAGGGCCAGGAAAAGGCCCGGGCTGTGGCTCATACCCATCCGGTGAGCCTTCTGGCTCTCAGCCGGGCTGGTGACGGCACTCTTTTCCAGGGGCAGGACCTGTTCGAGGCCAGAGCGGCCCTGCGCGGTCTTGGACGGGTAGAGGCGCTGGAGCCAGGCAGCAAAGACCTGGCCAGAGCTGTAGGGGAGGTGGCCAGGAAATATGCCTGCATATTCATGGACAGGCACGGGCTGACCTGCCTGGCTGACGACATTGCCGGGGCCATGAATAAAAGCGAAGAGCTGGAGTCCCTGGCCGGCCTGGAGATCAAGACCAGGATGCTGGAAAGATAGGCGGCAGAGAACAGCGCCAATAACCCGCGGCTAATGCCTGCCCTACCAGTCCAGGGTCTTCTGCCAGGCCCTGGCCATGCGGCTTACGTCCAACCTGCACAGTGTCCTGTCCTGCATGTTTATTTCCAGTTCAGACCCGCTGGTGGTACAGCCTATGCGGGCCAGGAACTGGTCCTTGAACATAGCCTGGAGCACCTGTCTGTTATGGCTGGGAGCAGTGACAAGAAAACGCCCGGCGGACTCGCTGTACAGGATTTTCCACCAGGGCAGGTCCAGAGGCCTTACCGGCACCAGGGAGATATCCACGCTGGCCCCGATACGCCCGCCTATGGCCATTTCTGCCAGGGCCACCCCCAGACCTCCGTCTGAGAGGTCATGGCAGGCACTTACCAGGCTCCTGGATGCGGCCTGGTGAAAGGTGTGATAGCGCAGGCGGCTGGCCAGCAGGTCCACCTGGGGGACCTGGCCGCCCTGGAGCTCCAGGTGGCAGCTCAGTTCGCTTCCTCCCAGTTCGTCACGGGTAAGCCCCAGCACGTAAATATCCTGGTCCGGGGCCTTGAAGTCGCTGCTAAGGCACTGGTTTATGTCCTGGACAACACTTATTACCGAGAAGAGCACCGTGGGCGGTATGGATATCTTCAGGTCCCGGTCCAGGTAGTCGTTTTTCATGGAATCCTTGCCCGAGATGCAGGGCACGCCGAAGCCCCGGCAGAAGTGGGCCAGGGCCTGGTTGGCCCGTACCAGCTGGGCCAGCTTGTAGTGTCCGTCCGGGGTCTTGGGGGACTGCACCGGGTCGCACCAGCAGAAGTTGTCCACACCGGCCATATGCCGCATGTCTCCACCTGTGGCCACATTGTTGCGTACGGCCTCGTCAATGGCGTTGGCCATCATCCAGTAGGTGTCCAGGTCGCTGAATTTGGGACAGATCCCGTTGGAGATCACCAGTCCCCGCTGGCTGGAAAGTACCGGACGGATCACCGCCGCGTCTCCGGGAGCGTCCCGGTTTACCCCCACTAAAGGCTTAATGACGCTGCCGCCCTGGACCTCGTGGTCGTACTGGCGGATAATGTATTCCCTGGAGCAGATATTGAGCCTGGAGAGCATGTCCAGCAAGAGATTCCCGGCCTGGGAATCATCCAGGTCAGCAGAGATATGCAAGGGCAGGTCGGGTCGGCTCCACACGGCCTTGAGGTACATACGGGAGAGGCCGTGATGCAGAAAATGCATGTCCAGGCACCCCACAACCCGGTCACCGTAGCGGACCATGAAATTTCCCTGGTCGTTGAAGCTGCCAAGCACCGTGGCCTCCACGTCCATTTCCCGGGCCAGGTCCATGAAATCCTGCAGCCTGTCCGGAGGCACGGCCAGGGTCATGCGTTCCTGGGCCTCGGAGAGAAGTATCTCCCAGGGGCGCAGTCCGTCATATTTCAGAGGAGCCAGGCTGAGATCCAGGTCGCAACCCCCGGTGTCCTCGGCCATTTCCCCCACTGAAGAGGAAAGCCCTCCGGCTCCGTTGTCGGTAATGGCGTTGTACAAACCCAGATCCCTGGCCCGGATGATAAAATCGTACATTTTGCGCTGGGTGATGGGGTCTCCGATTTGAACGGCAGTGGCCGGGGAGCCGGAGTGCAGCTCCTCGGAGGAAAAAGTCGCCCCATGGATTCCGTCCTTGCCGATACGCCCGCCGGTCATGACTATGTGATCCCCGCAACGGGCCTTTTTTTCATAACCAGGCCTTCCCCCTACCCGGGCCGGAATGCTGCCCACGGTGCCGCAGAAAACCAGGGGCTTACCCAGGTATCTGGGCTCGAAGACCACAGCCCCGTTGACCGTGGGAATGCCGGATTTGTTGCCTCCATGTTCCACTCCTTCGCGTACTCCTTCCATGACCCGCCTGGGGTGCAGCAGCCGCGGAGGCAGGGGCTGGTCATAAAAGGGCGAGGCAAAACAGAATACATCGGTATTGCACAGAAGGTCCGCCCCCATGCCGGTGCCCATGGGATCGCGGTTAACCCCGACTATTCCGGTCAGGGCCCCGCCGTAAGGGTCCAGGGCCGAAGGGCTGTTGTGAGTTTCCACCTTGATGCATACGTCCAGGTCCCGGTCAAAGGCTATAACCCCGGCGTTGTCCTTGAATACAGAGCGGCAGAAGTCCTGATCCTTTTTCTGCCTGCGGATGTCCCGGGTGCTGGAGGCTATGTATGTATCGAACAGGCTGTTTATGGTGCTTTGGCGGCCGGTTTCCGTGTTATGATAATGGATGCGGGCGTTGAAGATCTTGTGTTTGCAGTGCTCGGACCAGGTCTGGGCAAGGCATTCCAGCTCCACATCGGTGGGCTGCCCGGGCAGGCCCAGGTTCTTCCTCAGGGAACGGACCTGGTCACCCCGGTAATAATCCCTTATGGTATGCATTTCCTCCAGACTCAGGGCCAGGACCATTTCCCGGCTGAGCTGCATGAGGTCTTCATTGCTTAAATTTTCCAGAGTGACCGCAGAGACTTCGTCGCTGGGAAGCCCGGTGACTCTGGCCTCTACCGGGGCAAATCCGGGCCGGCGGGACCATTCCTGATGATCCATTATTTCATAGCGGTGGATGAGCTCGTTGGCCAGGAGATCCCTGGCGATTCTCGTGGCCTGTTCCCGGTTAAGGCGGGCATTTATGAGGTACTGCCGGCAGGTGTAGACCCGGATGTCCGGGCCGGGGCGGCTAAGGGCCTGCTGCAGGGCCCTGGCTGCAGTGCGGCCTTCGTTGTCGGTAACACCCGGTTTGAAGCCCACTTCAATGATCCAGTCAAAGTCGGTGGCCAGGGGGGTAAAGGCCGGCTTATGCAGTACAGGGTCGGAAAGGATGTGCCTGTCCAGGATTTCCTGTTTCTGGGATTCCTGCACACCTGATATGGTATAGCAGGTGATGATGCGTACGTTGTCTACAAAAAATCCCAGGTGCTGGTTAATCCTGCGGGCAACCCCCTGGCCCTGTACGTCGCGTACATGTCCCAGCAGGTCCAGTTCCAGCTTGAGCGCCATAGGTTCTCCTTAATTAAAATTTCCTGCTTCTGACCACTTCAATGATTTCCTGTAAAAGTGACTTCTCCGGTGTGTCCGGGAAAGACTCCAGGGCCTGTCCGGCCAGCAGCAGGTATTTTCCGGCCTCTTCCCGGACTTTTGTGTCCAGGCCCATTTCCTGAATTTGAGCGATTATCCGCTGGGTTTCCGGGTCAGAGAGCCGGTTATGGGCCATGTTGTGCAAGAGCTTACCCTGCTCGTCTTCCGGCAAGGTCTGCAGATACATTATCAGGGGCAGGGTGATTTTGCCTTCCCTGAGATCACCGCCCAGGGGTTTTCCCAGAAGCTCGTGGTCGGCTGCATAGTCCAGGGCGTCGTCTACCAGTTGAAAGGCCATGCCTACATTCAGGCCGAAGCTGTCGGCATGGTCCAGCTGGTCCTGGCCGGCCGCGGCCAGCATGGCCCCGCAACTGCAGGCGGCCCGGATAAGGTCTGCTGTTTTGCCTTTGATGATGTCCAGATAGGCGGCCCTGTCCGGCTTGGGGCTGCGGATCTGGGCGATTTCCTCCACTTCTCCGGTGGCAGTGCGCATGATGGCCTGGGCCACGCAGTAGTTCATGGCCGGGATATCGTAGCGGGCCACAATAAGGTTGGCCAGTGCCAGCAGGGCATCCCCGGCCAGTACTGTGCGGTGCAGACCGAAGGCCAGGTGGCAGGCTGTCTGTCCTCTGCGGGTATCGGCGTTGTCCAGGATGTCGTCGTGGATCAGGGTGGCGGAATGCAGAAACTCCAGGGAACAGGCCAGAGGATATATATCCCGGCCCTGATAACCCAGGCATCTGGCCGTGAGTATGGTCAGCATGGGGCGAAGCCTTTTGCCGCCGGAGAGCAGGATGTGTTCTCCCACTTCCCGGACCAGAGGGTTGAGCTGGGCCAGTTCCTGCTCCAGGGTGGCGTTAACCCGGGGAAGTTCCCGGCTGAAGAAATCGCTTAGCTTGCTCATTTATTCCAGGGTGTTGGGTTTATGGGTTTTGTGTGGAATTTGTCTGACCTGTCCTACCTGTCTGAGGGTCGGACGGCTCTGACCTGTCGGAAATGTCGGACATGGATGTTTTCAGTTGCTGCAGCTTTTGCAGGGATTTTGTGCCTTCTTCCCCCATGTCCCGGCTGTACTGGTTGACGTAGGCCCTGATGTGCCGGTCAATGACATTCGGATCCATCTCCTGGGCCAGATGCGAGATCAGGGGCATCAGTTGTGACTGCTTCTCCAGGGCCGTATCCAGGCTGCTGCGGATCTGTTCCTCTGCCCTGGCTTTAAGGTCCAGGCCCAGGCGCCTGGGCATGATAATGCAGCCCAGGGGCAGGGGAAGGTCTCCAGCCTGCTCCCGCCACCATGAGCCCAGGTCCAGGAGCAGTTTAAGCTGGTATTGCTGGTAAATCAGGGCTGTTTCGTGGATCAAAAGTCCTGCATCTGCATGCCCCTGCTCCAGGCAGCTGACGATGCGGTCAAAGGGCACGGGCAGGGCTTGGAAGTCATGATCCAGAGCGGCTTCAAGAAGACAGCAGGCAGTGGTCTGAAGTCCCGGCACAGCGATAACCTTTGGGCTGGTCTCAAGGCCTTTGCGGGCCACCAGTTTGGGGCCGTGGGTCAGGCCAAAGGCTGCGCCGCTGGCCAGTATATAATACTCATCCTGCAGGTCCAGGGCCTGGCCGGCGGACACCTTGACCATGTCGCAGGATTTTTCCCGGGCCCACCGGTTCAATATGTCAACATCTTTCCAGGCAAATCTGCTCCTGCAGCCTTCCAGGTCCGGAATCAGCCCCAGAACCCAGGCCCCGAAAATAAAAGTATCGTTGGGGCAGGGAGATATGGCCACGTTCAAGGTTCTAATGCCAGGCATCCAGGTTCATCCATTTTTGAGCATCCGGGCAGGGAGTCCGGCCAGAGAGCTGAAAGCGGCTTTGTAATTCCAGTCCCGGCTGCTTCTGGATCCGGCCAGGTTGGAAATGGTCCTTACCTCTGCAAAAGAGATGCCCTTATTTCTGCAGACATAGGCCAGAGCAAAGCCTTCCATGTTCTCCATGCCGGCGTTGCAGGTACGGGCAAGCTCCCGGGCCACCTCCAGGGTCCCGCTGACTCCAGCCACGGTGAGTGATGCTGCCAGAATCCAGTCCTGGGGCAATGTCTCCTGGAAAAATGCACCATAACTGGACATCTGCCTGGGATCAAGATCTATCCTGTTCCAGACAGCGTCCTTGTCCTGCCCGCATAATGGAAAGCCAAGCAGTTTTGGATCCGCCGGACCGGACCCGGTGCGGACGCCGTATTCAGGCCAGATTTCGGCCGTGGCCAGGCAGACAGAGCCCAGGGGAAGCAGGTCCTGGTCATAGCTGCCGGCTATGCCTATGTTTATAACCATGTCCACTTCCGGGTGCGTGGCCAGAAAACTCTGCAGTCCAAGAGCGGCATTCAAAGGTCCTACACCGCATTCCAGCAGACTCATGCCAATGTGTTTTCTCCAGGTACACTGCCCTGTACGGTCCTGAAAATCAAATCCGGACATGGAAGTGCAGAAATACTTGAGCTCCCTGTAGGTTGCAGCAGTAAAAAGAATCATGCAGTGTGTACTATTCTTATGGTAATGCAGCACGAGCCTGGAATGCAGTCCTGCCTGTATTCAATCAACCCGGCTTTGCCTCTTGATGCCATGGTTGTCTGGTGGACTTTGCCTTGCAGAAGATATATATTCTGGTCCATGCAATTTGATCTGACTCTATTTTTAAGCGCCCTGGGCCTGGCTTTTATTCTGGAGAGCATTCCTTACTTTTTGTTTGCAGAAAGAATGCCCAGCATTTTAAACACCCTGGCCCAGCAAAGTCCATCCAATCTGCGCCGCATGGGATTTACCGGGCTTCTGCTGGGAGTGCTGGTTATTTATCTGGGACAAAGCTTTTAGGCTCCGGGTTTCTGGGCCACATGGACATATACTATCCCGGAGCACATGGGATAGAAAAAAATCCTGGAAAATCCGGCCTGTTTCAGTTCCCTGGAAAGCTTGTTCTCATCTGGAAAACCGGCAATGGTATCGGCCAGATAGGTGTACGCCTCCCTGTCTCTGGAGATGATCCGGCCCAGCAGGGGCAATACGCGGGATAGATAAAAATTGTATATCCCTCCCCAGATCCTTTTTTTGCCTGTGCCGAATTCCAGGATGCACAGTCTGCCCCCGGGCCTGAGCACTCTTAGTATTTCCCTGCAGGCCTGGCTGCGCGGTACTATATTGCGGATTCCAAAAGCAATGCTCACGCAGTGTACGCTTGCATCAGGCAGGGGCAAAAAACGCCCGTCTGCCTGGACAGGCAAAAAATCCTGCCTGTATTTGTCCAGTTTCTGCTGTCCCCTGACCAGCATGGGGGCGGTGTAATCCAGTGCCAGCACCCGGCTGCCGGGGTTATGGCGCAGGATTTCCCGGGTTACATCCATGGTTCCGGCGGCCAGGTCAGTGGCCAAACCTTTTTCAGGCAGACGTATATGCCCGGCCAGCCTGCGGCGCCAGTAAAAATCCTGTCCCAGGCTTAAAAAATGATTCAGAAAGTCGTACCAGGGGGCAATTCTGCTGAATAAGCCGGCTACTTTCCGGCTGTGCCGGGGATCAGTCATGAGGGGGGCTCTTCTTCTTTCTGTCCGCTTTGGTTCTGCCTGCTCCTGATGGTGTCCAGGACTTCTTTGTAGATAGGGGAGAAGAATTCATGAAAATTGCCCGGGGATATTCGTCCCACTTCTATAAACTTGACCACAATTTCCTTGGTTACCTGCACAGCCTGCTTTTCCGCCTGATCCATGCCTGCCTCGTTTTGAGCTGATTTTAAAAAACCGCCCGGCGGGGAAATGGTTTGACCAGTCAAAACACAAACCGGGCGGTGAAAAGGGAAAAACCCGCAAAGCCCTCCCCTTTTTGGCTGTTGAAGCCTGATTACTTCTACTCCCGTTCCTCCTGGAGCATGGCCATTATTTCCTCACGGATTACCCTGGCCGCTTCCGCCGGGACCTGCTTCTGCATATGTTCCTCCAGTTCGTGCCTGAGCTGTGAGGCCAGATGATGCAGGTCTTCCCTGCTGACCGATGTCTGATACAGGGAGTTTATTCTTTCCTGCAGTTCCGGATCAGGCTGCTTTCCCCTGTCCTTAAGCTCTCCTATGTCCCGGCTAAGCTCGGTTAGCTTTTCCTGCACCCCCCCCCAGAAGGTCAGGGCGTTTTCAAGTTCTGCAGCCAGGGATTTCTTTTCACTCTGCCAGTTGGATTCAAGTTCCTGGATGCGGACTTCCACGCTTTGGATCACTTCCTCTTTCAGGCCTGTGAGATCAGGCGGCTCTTGATGCAGGGTTTTGGCGGACTCAAAGGCCTGGTTGATTTTTTGTTCCAGCTCATCTCTAAGGGATTGAATATCAAAGGTGTCCATGCTGCCCACCTGCTCCTCAAGGGTTTTTACTCTCGAGGCAAAATCTCTAAGCTCGTTTTGACGCAGGGAATCCATTTCCTGCTGCAGTCGTTCAGTTATCTTATGCGTGGTGCTGTCTGCTATGCCTGTGAGTGACTCCTGGATTCTGTCTTCCAGGTCCTGGTGCAGTTCCTGCTTCAGGTCCTCAAAGCCTGGGTCTTGTTCTGAGTTGTCTTTTTGATACGCCAGGGCACTTTGAATTTTCTGGTCAATCTTCTGCTCCAGTGCATCCTGCAGCTCCTGAATATCGGGTATTTGTATTCCGGCCGCCTTTTCTTCAAGCTGGGCGAGCCTGGATTGTATATCCTGAAGCTCGCTGTCCTTGAGAGAATCCAGCTGTTCCTGGATTTTTGCCTCGCCCTTTTCAACGGCCTGATTCACGATTCCAGGGATCATTTCCTGGATAAAGCCAAGCTGGTAGCCTTTTTCTTCCAGGGTCTGCAAAACCCGGCCTGCAAATTCCTCTTGTGCAAGATTCATCTTTGTCTGCAGCTTTTCCATAAGTTCCTGCATGTTTTCCATCTGCTGGGTCAGATGTTCCACACTGCCTGGAGCGGAATTGTCCACTGCACTTGTTTCCCGGGCTGGGGAGACGTCCGGTGGGTACTCTTCTGCCGGGGATTCAGACTCCGGCTCTGAAAAAGGATCATCTTCTGAATCGATCTTTTTTTCACGACCCTGTTCAAAGTCCTGGTCACCAAAAAGATCTTCCAGGTCGGGATCTTCACTCAGGAAGTCGACTTTGTCCTTATCTTCCCGACTGTCTGTTTCCTGCACCATGAAATCACTGGCTTCGGCTTGTTCTCTCCAGGGTTTATCCTCAGGTCCGGCCTCCTGTACACTGTGTTCCTTGAACAGATCCTCAAATTCCTTGTCCAGATCATTTTCCTGATGGTGATGGTCATCTTCATCGGGATCAAGACTGCCGAAGAGATCATTAAGGTCATCATCAAAATCATCGTCCGGGTCCTGCTTCGGGTCTTGCGTGGACTTTGCCAGTTCCGGGTCACCTTCTTCAATTACCTCGGTCAGGTCAATGATTTCTTCATCCCGGGATTTTTTATGCTTTTGAGCCATATGCACCGCCTTGGGCCGGTCTTGCCCTGCTTTATAGTCTGATCAAAGGAAAATACACAGTCATCTGCAGGTGATCATGTCTGGAAAAGATTCATTATCCTGCGTCGATTTCCTGCTTACTATACTGGACATGGCTGACAAAGGCAAGGACTTGGAAGCAGTCAGCCGGCAAAACAGCCTGCTCCGGATTAACAAGGTGCAGGCTTCAGATGGGCTGGATAGGGCATAAAAAAAGGGAGAGCCCGGCTCTCCCTTTTTTGCAATGAACGGTAAAACAGCTGTTAATCTTTAGGATGACAATCGGGACAGGCAGTGGGTCCGGACTCTTCGCCGGCCCTGGCCAGGTCGCGGTGGCAACCGGTCATGCACAGGTCATGATAGGCCTTGTAGAAGTACCTGATGTCCCTTCTGTCCTGGGGCTCTTCAGCTACGGCCATGTCGTGGCATCCTTCACTCATACAGCCCTTGATCTCGTAGGTGCCGTCCCAGGGCTCGCCTTCAGCGTCATGGTGGCATTCACCGCAGTCAAAATCTCCATGAACAGTGTGGGAAAAGGGTGAGGGGGCCTCTCTCATTTCGCCGTACTCCTCGGGAGCATAGAGCAGCCATTCGTCAGCATATGTGCCGAACTCGTACTCCATGTCCTGATCCAGTCTCTCATGTCTCTCGGTCAGTCCGGCGTAGAGGCTGGGCAAAAGAATGAAGCCCGCAAAAAATGCACAGATAACGCCGATCACAATGGATTTTCTCATAATTTTCAACACCTCCTTATACCTTTAACATTGTTCAAAACAGCACAACCTGATTAATTTGATATACCCTAACCGTTACACTGTCAAGAAAAGTATTGAATAATTGTTATTTTCAGAACTTGATGTTTCTAGCGGCCTCCAGGGTCTTTTCCCATTCTTTGGGGCCGTGGGCGAAAGAATTGAAGGTGCATTCAAAATTGGATGGAGCCAGGTAGATGTTCTGTTCCCGCATGCCGGAGTAGAACTTGCAGAAAAGAGACTGATCAGAGTTTTTGGCCGAGGAGAAATCCTTGACCGGCTCTTGGCAGAAGAACAGGGTTATAATGGATGCCAGCTGGTTAAGCTGAACCGGCAGCCCCTTTTCTTCCAGGGTCTTCTTCAGTTCCAGGCCCATTTCCCGGGTTTTTTGCTCCAGAGTTTCATAGTCCATCTCCTGCAGAGCCTGCAGGGTGGCAATCCCGGCGGACATGGCCAGGGGGTTTCCAGCCAGGGTTCCGGCCTGATAAATATCTCCAACCGGAGCCATTTTCCGCATGATCTCCTTTTTGCCTCCGTAGGCCCCGACAGGCATGCCTCCGCCTATGATTTTGCCCAGGCATGTGAGATCCGGAACAACATTGTAATGGCCCTGGGCACCGGCGTAGGAAAGCCTGAATCCGGTGATCACCTCGTCAAAGACCAGAAGAGCACCGTACTGGTGAGTCAGTTTGCGCAGCCCTTCCAGAAAGCCCGGCTCAGGAGGTACAAGCCCCATATTCCCGGCAGCAGGTTCCACGAATATTGCTGCAATTTCCTCCCCCTCCCGGGAGAATATTTCCTGGACCTGTTCCAGGTTGTTGTAATCCGCCAGAATAGTCTGGGAGACGACTTCGGGAGGGACTCCCGGAGTGCCCGGGATGCTCAGGGTGGCCGCCCCGGAACCGGCGCTGGCCAGAAAAGCATCCACATGGCCGTGGTAACATCCGGTAAACTTGACCACCTTGTTTCTGCCGGTATGGCCGCGGGCCAGGCGAAGAGCCGACATGGTGGCCTCTGTTCCGGAGTTGACCATGCGCACCATGTCCACACCGGGCAGGGCGCTGGTTATTTCCCGGGCAAGTTCCACCTCTGCCTCACAAGGAGCGCCAAAACTGGAGCCCTTTTCCATAGCCTTTTCCAGGGCGGATCTGACCCCGGGGTGATTGTGACCAAGGATCATGGGACCCCAGGACATTACATAATCGATGAGTTCATCCCCATCCTGTGAATAGATGTAAGGCCCATTGGCCCTGTCGATGAAAAGGGGGTGCATGCCCACACTGCCGCAGGCCCGGACCGGACTGTTGACTCCGCCGGGAATCAGTTCCCTGGCGGTGTTGAATAGATCCTGGGAAATGCTCATAAATAACCTCGATGCTGTTTGATTTTTGGTTTTAAGGGGTTGAAAAAGTTAAAAGTAGCTCATGGAGGTTTTTTTAAGCTCCTTGTAGCTGAAAAGCATTTCATACTGGTCCAGCCCGGTTTCCCGGGCCAGCTCATGAACCACCCGGCTGCAGTGCTCGGGGCTGCGCCCATGGACCATGGTGTAAAGGTTATAAGGCCAGTCCATGCAGCTTGCCCGCTCGTAGCAGGGGGTTATCTCCGCCCGTTTGGACATGATTTTACCAATTTTCCGGATATCCATCGTCTCGTCAACGTACCAGGCCACCATGGCGTTATGTCCGTAACCGGCCTGCTGGTGCCTCAGGGTGGCTCCGAATCTGCGGATAATGTCCTGCTTTTTGAGGCGCTGCAACAGGTCCAGGACTTCCTGCTCGGATATGCCCGCCCTGGCGGCTATGTCGGCATAGGGTGACTGGGTGTCAGGCAGATCGGCCTGAACAATTCGAAGCACTTCTTTTTCCTGTTCCGAAAAATTCACTGGAGTCATGAGGCTCTGCCTTTTAGAAATACTCTGCCTGATGCAGGCAGGTTCGTCCATTTAGTAATTTTCATGCCCGGAATCAAGCCCCACTCACCTGTCCTGGTTTTTGCCTTTTTCCCGGGCCAGGGGATGGGCCTGGTCATAAGCGTGCATGACCTGATCCAGGTTTAAATGGGTGTAGCGCTGGGTGGTGGAAATACGGCTGTGTCCCAGCAGTTCCTGCACTATGCGCAGGTCGGCACCTGCCTGGAGCATATGCGTGGCAAAGCTGTGCCGCAGGGTGTGCGGACTTACTCCCTGGGCCCCGGCAAAGAGCTGCCCCAGGCGCTGGATGATCCTGACCGCTTCCCTGCGGTGCAGGCGTTTTCCCCGCATGCCCAGGAAAAGGGCTTTTTCCCGGAGATGAGGCTCAAAGGCATGGCGCTGGGCAATGTAATGGCCAAGCCTCTCCAGTCCGGGACGGGTCAGAAAGGCCAGTCTTTCCTTGCGGCCTTTGCCCTGTACTCTTACCATACTCTGACCCTGGTCCAAGTCGTCCAGGTCCAGGCTCAGGGCCTCGCTTACGCGCAGTCCGGAACCGTAGAGCACCTCAGCCAGGGCCAGATCTCTTGTGTTTCTGGGGCTTGGTTCCAGTTGGGCCTGAACCATTTCCAGTGCCTGGTCCACGTTCAAAACACCGGGCTGCGGCTTGTCCTGCTTAGGGTTTCGAACCCCTGCACAGGGGTTTTGCTGGATAACTTTCTGTTTTTGCAGGAAACGGAAAAAAGAGCGCAGGGAGGATAGCTTGCGGGCCATGGAGGACTTGGACAGGTTCAGTTTGTGCATTTGTACCAGGAAGGCGTGCACGTCCGCCCGGACAATATCCTGAGGTCTGGCGCAGGTCTTGTTTCTGGACTGCAGAAATTCTTCCCACTGCAAAAGGTCTTTGGAATAGGCCTGCAGGGTTGCACCGGAAAAACCCTTTTCCACATCCAGGTGGGCCAGAAAGGCCGTGACTTCATCCGGCAGGTTGTCTGCGATCCAGGACATAGGAGTTTCCAGGTTTTTTTGGGCTCTATTTTTCAAATTCATGGTCTTTTCCTAGGCCTCCCGGCATTGAGAGACTTTGCCAGCTCTGTTGATGACCACGGCTATGGATACGGTCATCCGTCTATCAATTTTGAATAAGCTTATAGTACATTCCCGGCTCTTTTTTGACTGTGCCCCGGATCTCAAGATTTACCAGAATTCGGCTGATTCTTGAGGGGGACATTTCCAGGCAATGAGAGATGTCGTCTATGTGCATCCTGCCCCGGTTCAACAGTTCCTCGGCTACAGACTTTTCCTCGGGTCCCAGATCCCGGGGAATATTTGCATCAGCAGAAAGGGATGCTGATGATTCATGGCTCTTTTCCCGCTCCAGGTGATTTTTCAGTCCGGGTTGCAGTTCTTCCAGGATATCCCGGGCCGTTCTAACCAGCATGGCTCCCTGCCGGATAAGGTGATTACATCCGGTGAAGCTGTCCAGATTCACCTGGCCCGGCAGGGCGAAAACTTCCCTGTCCTGATCCAGGGCATATCCGGCAGTAAGCATGCTGCCGCTTTTTATTTCCGCCTGCATCACCAGCACTCCCAGAGATAGACCGCTGATGATGCGATTGCGGTAGGGAAAATTGTGCGCCTCGGGTCTGGTTCTCCTGGGAAATTCCGTAAGTATAAGGCCGTTGTCCCTGATGGGTCCCCACAGATCCTTGTTAATGGCCGGATAGACAAGATCTATCCCGGTGCCCAGAACAGCTATGGTGCTGCCCGGACCGGAGATGGCTGCCCTGTGAGCTTCCCTGTCTATACCTTCAGCGAATCCGGAAACGATAGTAATGCCTGCCCCTGAAAGTTCCCTGCAGATTCTGGAGGTCATTTCCCGACTGTAGGCAGTGCTGTTTCTGGAACCAACGACTGCCAGGCAGGGGTTGTTGACCAGGGAGATATCCCCCAGATAGTAAAGCAAGATGGGAGGTCCGGCAATATTGCGCAAGTGTTGGGGATATTCCGGGTCAGACCAGATCAAAACCTGTTCCAGGCCTGACTGGATATTTTTAAATTCTTGCCTGGCCTCGGACTCCCACTGACCGGAGTAAAATTTGCCGGCTTGAGAGGCAGTTACCAGCCCCATTTCAGACCAGTGACTGCTGTTGGCCAGGGCCTGGGCCGGGGAACGAAAAACTTCCAGGATTCTCTGCCAGGTCTTGCATCCAAGACTGCTGGTCCTGGAAAGTGCCAGACAGGCCCATATTTCATCGTCTCTGGAAAATTTGAGCACTTGTTTACCTTAGTACTCACGAGCTAAAGGTCTTTTTTTTCAACGAGTTCAGCTTTGAGCTTCAGGATATCTAAATTTCAGGTTAACTGTTCACCATAATGATAATTAGTTTCAGTGGTCCGGAAATTCGGCAAACAGGACGTAAAAACTCGCTCCAAGGCAGCGTAAATCAAAACCTCTTCAACTTTTTTCAGCCAGAAAATCTTCAATTATATTATGTTTTGAATTAAGTT
>PWFB01000067.1 GCA_003553695.1 Desulfonatronospira sp. | reverse complement strand
GTTCTCCGCAAAGATCGGGATACACTTCCGGTATCAGAATCTTTTCCTCGGGCAGGGTATGTGTGCGCACCACCTGCATGTTGCGCATTTCCTGGACGAAATTGAGCTCCTGCAGCATGAGCTTTTTTATTCGCTGCACCAGCTGGGGCAGATTATATACCTTGAATGACTCCATACGCCCGTCCAGGCGGATGGCTATCCTTTCCAGGATATCCATATCGCTTTTAATGGTCTCGGCGATATCCGGGCGCTGGATTTTCAGGGCCACTTCCTGGTTGCTGCCTTTGAGCCGCGCCTTGTGCACCTGAGCCAGTGAAGCCGCTGCAATAGGGGTTTCTTCAATATCGGAAAAAATTTCTTCCAGGGGCTGGTCAAAATTCTCCTTGAGAACCTTTCTAATTTCGGAAAACTCTTCAGCAGGCACGTCATCCTGCAGTTTGCGCAGCTCATCCAGCAGTTCCCGGGGAAGAAGGTCCGCTCTCTGGGATAGAATCTGACCACATTTAATATATGTCGGCCCCAGTTCTTCCAGCACCATGCGCATACGCTCCCACCTGGTAAGATGCATGGTATGCACCCGTATTTTCTCAAGATATTTGCGTCCAGGAACATCCAGGCGGTCCACCACATCGTCAAATCCGTATTTGATCAGGGTGCTCAATATTTCCCGGAAACGTCCCAGGTGGGCTATAGCTCGTATATCCATTCAGTTTACCCCTTGAAGATGTGACTGCAAAAAAATCCTTTTTGCAGTCACAAGAGGTCAGAGGTCAGAAAATCAAAGAGTTGATCAGTCTTTAAAAGGCTTGCACTTCTCAGTTCGATATTATGCAGTTGCAACCTTCAAGCACACAGGCCTTTTCCAGGGGCCAGTCGTCTGCCCGGCATCTCCCATAAAATAGCGGCCCCTTGAGAAAAAAACGTGTTATTCCTTTTTTTCCGCCTGCATTTTAAGGCTTTCCAGCGCAGACACCCTGTCCTCCAGGCTGGATATCCTGGCTTCCAGGTCCTGAACCTCTTCGCGTCCAGCCAGCTCAAGCCTTTCACGTCCGGTCTTGACTGTGTTCAAAAGCCACTCCTGGACCTCTGACTGCTGGTTCTCGCTCTTCTGGATAAATTCCCGGACCAGGTTTTCCCCTTCCTCAGCGGAAATCTTTCCCTTTTCCACCATCTGATTGACCTTTTTTTCCAGTTCCTCGGCTGTAACCACCACCAGTCCAAGACCGGTGAGAATTCCCTTTTTAAATACATCCAGCATGACTTTTCTCCTTGTTTTGTAACTACTCATACTTGCGGACCAGGAGCCGGACCCCCGGACCCCTTGAACACTTTTCTTAAGTTAATAGTTACTGTTTTTGCTAAATTTCAGGGCATTCCGACAATGACTTTTGGATCTCATCCTCTGAAAAGGCCTGATCTTTGAGTTCACCTTTCAGATAAGCATCATAGGACCCCAGGTCCAGCAATCCGTGACCTGAATACAAAAACACCACCACCTGGCCTGGATCAGCCTCCTTTGCCGCGTCAATAGCTGCTTTTATAGCGTGTGCCGTTTCCGGAGCGGGCAAAAACCCTTCTGTCTGCATAAAAAGCCGGGCTGCATCAAACACTTCGTTCTGAAAATATGCCCTGGCTTCCACAAGCCCCAGCTTGGCCGCGTGGGACACTATGGGCGCCTCTCCGTGGTATCTCAAGCCCCCGGAATGAATGGGCGGCGGGAAATACCCGTGCCCCAGGGTATACATCTTGATAAGCGGAGTCTGTCTGGCCATGTCCCCGTAATCATAGGTAAACCTGCCCTTGGTCAGAGTAGGGCAGGCCTGTGGTTCCACGGCCATGAAACGGATCTTTTGACCCTCCAGCTTCTCCGGTACATAAGGCAGGACCAGGCCGCCGAAATTGCTGCCTCCGCCGACGCATCCAATGAGCACGTCCGGGGTTTCCCCGGCAATCTCAAGCTGTTTCTTCACTTCCAGCCCGGTTATGGTCTGGTGATGAATCACGTGATTCAGGACACTGCCCAGGGCGTATTTGGTATCATTGTTCTGTGCCGCGTCTTCAACCGCCTCGGAGATGGCCAGCCCCAGGCTGCCACCGGAGTTGGGATCCTGTTCCAGCACCTTGCGCCCTATACTGGTGTGTCTGGAGGGAGAGGGAAAAACCTCCCCGCCGTAGGCCCGGATAATTATCCCCCTGTAGGGCTTCTGGTCGTAGCTGCAGCGGACCATGTACACTGTGCATTTCATGTCCAGCATTTTGCAGGCAAAAGACAGGGCCGTGCCCCACTGGCCGGCACCGGTCTCAGTGGCCAGACGGCGCACCCCTTCCATCTTGTTGTAGTATGCCTGGGCCACGGCGGTGTTGGGCTTGTGCGAGCCCGCCGGGGACACGGATTCGTCCTTGTAGTAGATCCTGGCCTTGCTCCCTATGGCCTGCTCCAGGCGTCTGGCCCTTACCAGGGGGGAGGGTCTGTAAAGTCTGTAAATCTCCTGAATGGGTTCTGGTATATCGATCCAGCGCTCCCCGGACATCTCCTGTTCTATAAGAGACATGGGAAATATCGCCGAGAGCTTTTCCGGAGCTATGGGCTTTCTGGTCTCGGGATCCAGAGGAGGAGCCATAGGTTCGGGCAGGTCCGGCATGACATTGTACCACCTGGTGGGCATATCCTTTTCTTCGAGTAAGATCTTGGTCTGCTGCATGCTGCGTTCTCCTTGTACGTGAACTGGTATTGAGACTTAAGTCCTGGACATCTACTATAGCCGGGAATCTTTTTCAAGCCGTGGCTTGAGGCGTCCGTACTTGCATTTCGGCACTGGTTTGCATAAGCAGTTTTAACTCTCGTGAACAGATGCACCTGCAAAAAGTCAAAAAATGAATAATTAAGAAATCAATAGTCTACATAACTCTTTGTGTTTACTGATATCTGACATCTGATCTCTGACGTCTGTGACTGCAAAAATGACTTTTTGCAGTCACATCTGAACAACCCCGGCCGGATATTTTACAAAACAGGAAAACCTTTTTTGCTTTTACTTTGAGCTTTCAGCTTCACACTTTTAGCTTTAAACTTAAAACCCACAGGACCCTGAACCTATGAAGAAGTGGATAAGGTGGTTATTTCGTATTGCAGCTTCCCTGACTCTGGCCGCCTGCTATGCCCTGGTCTCCTGCACCTTGGCCATACTGGTGCGCGATTTTAATCAGAGACTTCACTGGTATTCCAGGAGCACAAACTTTTTCACTCCTGTAATCCTCAAAATCATGGGAGTCAGGGTGAACATTGTGGATCATACCGGGGGGCAGGGCATCAGGCCCGGAACCCTTGTTGTCTCCAACCATCTTTCCTACAAAGACATTTTCATTCTGTCCTCAATCAGGCCCATGCTGTTTATTTCTTCAGTGGAACTTTCCAGAACTTTTTTTCTGGGACGCATGGCCAGGTTCGGCGGGACAGTATTCGTGGAAAGGCGGAGTCCGGCAAGGCTGCGTCAGGAAATAAGGCAGCTTTCGGATCTTTTGGGGCAGGACTTTGTTTTGACCCTCTTTCCCGAAGCCGGGACCTCCGACGGAGAGGGGCTCTTACCTTTCAGACCGGCTCTTTTTCAGTCCGCCATAGAGGCCGGCACCCGGGTTCAGCCTATATGTATCCGCTACTGCGCCCTGGATGGAAGACCTGTTGATTCCGCACGGCGCAGGCAGGTAGTCTGGCACCGCACACTTTTTATCATCCACATACTGAAACTGTTCACCCACTCCCGGGTGCAGGCAGAGGTGGAGATCTTCAGACCCATAAACGCAGCTGATAAATCCCGCAAAGATATCACGCAGCAGTCTTTGAGACTCATTCAGGACTGCTACCGGCAGGAACTGGAAAGATACTGATTTCAACCGAAAATCAGGTCCCGCGCAGGAGCAGGTGCTCTTTGATAAGCTCATGAGCGGTGGTCAAAACCACCTGCTGACCTGAGTGGGCCGTTTGCAGCTCTTCCTGGTTTATTCCCTCCAGGCGGTAATCTCCCTGCCCCAGCCCGGGTCTTTCAAGCCCCGGCAGCACCAGTTCCAGGTCCATGTCCCGGGACCACCTGGACTTGACCTGCACCAGCCACCTCTGTCCTCCCAGCTTCTTTTCCACGCTGGCCAGGATCTTTTTGCGCCCTGATTCCAGGGCAGGGTTGCTGAAAATTTTGTTTGCAGGCAGGAAGAACCCCGACCCCAGGGGCCTGCTGCTGACGCTTGCCAGCTCTTCAAGGTACAGTTCGGGCCTGAAATGCCCCCGGGAGAGATCATCAAGGGCTGTCCTGTATACGTCTGTAGTCACCCCCAGGTAGGATACGCTCTTCATGCGACCCTCGATCTTCAGGGCGGAAATTCCCTGACGTTGAAACCACCCTAGAAACCTGACCAGGCAAAGATCCTGGGAACTGAAAATCCTGGAAAAACCTTCCTCCTCCCAGAGCTGCCAGGTGATTTCCCCGGGCCTGGTTCTTTCCTCCAGGGCCAGGGCTCTGGCCCGGTAGTCGAAACGGCAGGGGTGGGTGCAAAGACCCTGGTTTGCGGATCTCTTATTGAGATGAGCACTGAGGAGGCAATGCCCCGAAAAAGCCATACACATGGCTCCGTGCACGAACATTTCCAGCTCCGGCAGGCCCCTCTGCCGGGACATTTCCCGGATATCCCTCAGGGAAAGCTCCCGGGCCAGGTTGACCCT
>PWFB01000131.1 GCA_003553695.1 Desulfonatronospira sp. | reverse complement strand
AGCAGGATTTGAGGCGGGCATAGGTATCGTGATCCTGGCCATAATTCTGGACCGTCTTCTGCAGCAGCTGGCCCAGAAGGATCGCTGATGACCCGGGAAGCAAAATAGATTTGGAGGCGTGTTTTTTAAGTTCAGGGCTGATTTTTTACATGACATGTATCTAGGTCATGTGTAACAGCCCGCGAATCCCTCAAAACATAATCAGGAGGTAGATCATGATCAGAAAAGGATTAGCAGTAATGACCATGCTGGCAATGTTCATTGTTTTTATGGCAGGAAGTGCAGGGGCCCAGGGCAGGCTGACTCTGGCTTACGTAGAATGGGACTGTGCTGTAGCCAGTACCAACGTGGCTCAGGCTGTTCTGCAGGAAGAGCTGGGCTACAATGTCGAGACTCTGTCCGTGAGTGCAGCTGCCATGTGGCAGGGTATTGCTTCCGGTGACGTGGACGCCATGGTGACTTCCTGGCTGCCTGTTACCCACGCTGAGTACAAGGAAGCCACTAAAGGCAAGGTTGAAGACATGGGTGTTCTTACCGAAGGGGCCAAGATTGGGCTGGTAGTCCCTGAGTATGTGGAAATTGACAGCATTGAAGAGCTGAACGACAATGCAGACAAGTTCAACGGCAGGATTACTGGTATTGATCCCGGAGCAGGCATTATGTCCAGAACCGAAGAGGCCCTGGAAGAATACAACATGACCAACATGGAACTGCAGGAAGGAAGTGGAGCCACCATGGCTGCAGCACTCAGAGAAGCAGTCCGTGACGGTGACTGGGTTGTTGTAACCGGGTGGTCCCCCCACTGGAAGTTTGGACGCTGGGATCTCAAATATCTGGAAGATCCCAAAAAGGTCTATGGTGAAGCCGAATACATCGGCAAGGTCGGTCGTCTGGGCCTGGAGGAAGATGCTCCTGAAGCCTACAACTTCCTGAAAAACTTTGCCTGGACTCAGGATGACATGGCTGAAGTCATGGTTATGAACGAAGAAAACCCTGACAATCTTTACGGCAACGCAGTGACCTTTATCGAGAACAATCCTGATTTGGTGGACAAGTGGCTGGGCAGATAAAAAAATCTTGACGAGCCACTTCGTTTGATTTAATCATTTGCCTTTGCGGGGCGGGTTTAAACGCCCTGCAAAGACATTTTTTACGTCAAATTTGTCTCTATGTTCCCCGGTAGCTCAATCGGCAGAGCGGGTGGCTGTTAACCACTAGGCTGGCGGTTCAAGTCCGTCCCGGGGAGCCAATTTTCAAAGGGGCTGAACTTATATTTGAGTTCAGCCCCTTTTTTTATCGTCTGACGGTCCAGCAGGTGAGATGCGGTTATATCATCTGAAGCCGGAAAGAAAATGCCTGAGCCCTGCTGCATAGTTTCAAAGATGGCTTTGACTTTACAGTTTCCCGTAGCACATGCAAGTTTTGCAGACATGTTGAAAGCTTGTGCAACAGCCTATAAGCAGATATAAGCAAGTACAGTCTTTTCAGGCAAAATATAGGATGTGTGTAGTGAGCTGGACTGATGCTTTTGGCGGGCGAAAACTCAACGCAAGGAATCAAGACAGGATAAATCATGGGCAAAAAAGGCACAGTCAAAGAGTATGACGTGATAATAGTAGGTTGTGGTCCGGCTGGGCTCTTTGCTGCTTATCATCTGGGCGAGTATACGGACCTGAAGGTTCTGGTTCTTGAAAAGGGCAAGTCTTCCCAGAAAAGACTCTGTCCCATCAACGGGGAGCAGGAGTGCATGCGATGCCGGCCATGCAATATAATGTCCGGGGTGGGTGGAGCAGGCCTTTTTTCCGACGGCAAGCTGAATTATATCCATAAGCTGGGCAAGACGGACTTGAGCCAGTTCATGCCTGTCTCTAAGGCCAGTGAACTCATCCGCGACACTGAAGAGATTTACAACTGCTTCAACATGGATGGAAAGGTGTACCCCACCAATTGGGAAAAAGCCAGAAATATCCGTAAAGATGCTTTGAAAAACGGCATTGACCTGCTCCTCATTCGGCAAAAGCATCTGGGGAGCGACAAGCTGCCCGGTCATATAGCCGCTATGGCCGAATATGTCCGGGGTAGAGGCGTAAACATTCACACCTCCGAAGAGGTCAAGGATATCCTGGTAGAATCAGGGAAAGTGCATGGCGTGGCAACCAGTCGCAGGAAGTACCTGGCCTCCAGTGTCATCCTGGCTCCGGGCAGGGTGGGCGCGGAATGGATGGGAGATCTGGCCCGGAGGCACGGCCTGAATTTATCTCAAAGAGGAATCGAGGTGGGGGTGCGGGTGGAAGTAAGCCGGGATATTATGAGCGATCTATGCGAGGTGATTTATGATCCGACATTTTTTATACGCACCAACACCTACGATGACCAGGTCCGCACCTTCTGCACCAACCATGGTGGCTTCGTAGCCCTGGAAAATTACCAGGACTTCGTCTGCGTCAACGGACATGCCTATATGGACAGAAAGTCCGACAACACCAACTTCGCCTTCCTTTCCAAAGTTATCCTGGAGGACCCCGTGACCAGCAACCAGGCTTACGGCGAATCCATTGGCCGGCTGGCCACCATCATAGGTGGCGGCAAGCCGATACTGCAGCGCTTCGGCGATCTCAGGCGGGGACGGCGCTCCACCTGGAGCCGTGTGCGCAACAGTTTCGTGGAGCCCACCTTGAAGAACGTAACCTGTGGAGACATTGCCATGGCCCTTCCGGAGCGGACCCTGCGCAATATTGTCGAAGGTCTGGAAAAGTTGAACAAGGTGATCCCTGGTGTGGCCAGCGAAGGTACACTGCTTTACGCACCGGAGATCAAGTTTTTCGCCACCCAGGTTCAGACCAGTAATGTCCTGGAGACTGTGGTCAGGGGGCTTTTCGTGGCCGGTGACGGTCCTGGAGTTGCCGGCAACATAGTTTCCGCGTCTGCTACAGGACTGATCCCGGCCAGGGAGATTGCAAAAAGGCATTCATCCGGGGCAGATGAGAGCTGACCCCCGGCCGGGGTTTGTCTGAAAAGATCTTTATGGACTGATCAATCCATCTGCACGATTTCCCATGTTCCGTCGGGCTGCCTGCAGGCTGTGCCGTAGAGTTTTTCCTGCTCTCCGCCTATGTCGGCCTCAGTGGTGAATTCACGGCAGTACCGCCCCTCGTCGCTTTCATAGGTTTCCCTGGGGGTTACTTCGTGGGATACGTCTGTGTTGGGGTTATCCCATTGAGATGTTTCACCGTCAGGCTTGGTTTCCAGGGCTTGGCCCATTTTCTGCTGGTCCATCTCATCCATGCGGTCCAGGTAGCTGCCAACGTATCCGCCCAGGGCCGCACCCGCCAGGGTGCCGCCGATGATTGCAGCGGTCTGCCCGGTACCGCTGCCTATCTGGGAACCGATCACACCGCCTCCTATTCCTCCCAGTCCGGCTCCGCCCACAGTGTGCTTCTGTCCTCCGCAGCCGGCCACCAAGGCCAGAGCTGCCAGCAGGGCTGTAAAGTAAACGATTGTGCGCATATCTTTCCTCCATTGTTTTACATAAAATTTCTGCATTGGTCATGCCATCAAAATATATAAACATCCTGCAGTCATGTAAACAAGCCCCTGACCAGAAATTGATCCCGGGCCTGCTGGGAAAGGAGCTGAGCATGTGCAGCAATAATGCTACATGTATCAGTATGACCCTTTTTTGGGGGTTGTGCAGGCCTTTGCTCAGGACGCGCCGTTGTCTGCTCCAGGCAACCTTCCCAAATGTCAACAGGTGCTGCAGTGGCCCGGGGATTCAACAAGCAGGTTCCCGGCCTAATGCCCTTTATTTTATCCGGTATGGGCAAGGCTGCTTTAATTTACAGTTTTAAAGCCTGTAAGCAGGAAAATAACCCAGTAAATCTGCTCTTTTCGTCCTTGAGAAGTATATAATTATGCAATATAATATATGTGACGGCAAAAAGTCAAAAAACAAGTTTTAGTTCTTAAGTTTTTTTCAATGAATATTTGAATCCTTGATCTTTGTTTTCTGGTTTTTGTCCTTTACGCCTGCAAAACCGACTTTTTGCAGGCGTATCTGCTCTATAAAAGATCATTGAATCCTAACAAACAAGGGGGGAAGATGATTGAAAACCTGACCTGCGAGGTGCAGGCCCTGCCCAGGATCCCCGAGGAAAGCGCACAGGCATACCGGGACAACCTGTTTTTTATGGTGGAACAGGTCAACAGGATAATGACTTCCAGAACTGACAGGCATCTTTTGATCGGCAACAATCCTGTTGGCATGATGCTGGACAACCATAAAAATCATGCCGTATTCATGTCCAATGTGTTTCTGTTCAACCGGTATGAACTTTTGCTGGCAGTGGTACCATGGGTTTATCGCAGTTATCGCAATCAGGGTTTTGCCCATGCTTACTTTCCGGCACATCTCCAGGCCTGGAAAAAGGTATTGTCTGAACATCTGCCTGATCAGATCAACGCCCCTTTACTCCAGGTCTATGACTGGCTCCTGGCCCACCACGAAGAATTTATTGCTTGCTCTAAGAACACGTCTTTCCTGAATATTCATATCAGTGCTCAATGGGATGATGTGGTGCAAAGATTTGTGCGGGCAGTATTGCAGGGAGACAGCAAGTCAAGCCTGTCAATCAGCAGGGAACATGTTACCGGGCCTGAGAATTTACAGGAATTTTATCTGCAGGTTATCCAGCCTGCCATGTATCTGATCGGCGAGAAATGGGAAATGGGAGAAATATCCGTAGCCAAGGAACATCT
>PWFB01000141.1 GCA_003553695.1 Desulfonatronospira sp. | reverse complement strand
CCACGTCTTCCGGCTGCATACTGTGGTCTATGGCCCCGCGCTCACATGCCTGCACGCACTCCATACATTCGGAGCAGATCCCGCAGTTGAGGCAGCTTGAGGCCTCCTGCACCGCAGCATCCCCGTCCAGAGTTCCTTCCACTTCGGCAAAGTCCTGCAGGGACCTGTCCGGACTCAGTCTTGCAGGCTCTGCCCTGTGCCTGGGTTCCAGGCCACCCGGCACCGGCCTCCAGTCAGTGCCTGCACTGTCCCGGTCCAAAGAGTCCTTATGCCCCAGGTCAAGTTCATGGCCGTCAAGAAAGCGTTCAATGGCCTCGACTGCACGCCTGGCGGCGCCTATGGCCTCCACAACAGTGGCCGGTCCTGTGACCGCATCACCTGCGGCAAAGACCCAGGGAATCGTGGTCTGCTGAGTCCCGGGGTCCACCTGGAGCATGCCGCGCCTGGTCCATTGGAGTTCCGGGACTGTTTCGGCCCAGGGAGCATGGATCTTCTGGCCCACGGCCACGATGACCGTGTCCGCCTCCAGGACCTGTTCGCTGCCGGATACCGGCTCAGGTCTGCGTCTTCCCCCTGCATCGGGTTCCCCCAGCCTGGTGCTCAGGCATTCAAGCCCGGTGAGACAGCCCTGACTGATCACCAGGCGGTTTGGCTGAGTCAGGTAACAGAATTTTATCCCTTCCTCTCCGGCTTCGCGTATTTCCTGGGGATAAGCCGGCATTTCTTCTTTCGAACGGCGGTATAATATGCTCACTTCACTGCAGCCCAGGCGCAGGGCGGTCCTGGCGGCATCCAGGGCCACGTTGCCCCCGCCGATGACCAGAGTTCTGGGGCCGACCTGCACATCCTGCTGCAGGTTGACCTTTTTCAGAAAGTCCACTGCGTTAATCACCCCTGGACAGTCTTCGTCTTCCAGTCCCAGTCCGGTCCCCGCCTGGGCCCCGATGGCCATAAAGGCTGCCTGAAAGCCCTGCTCCTGCAGGCCTTCCAGGGTGAGGTCACGGCCGAAAATCATTTTTGTGCGCACCTCCACCCCGAGTTCCAGGATCCGGTCGATTTCTCTGTCCAGGATCCCGGGAGGCAGGCGAAAGTCCGGTATCCCGCTGCGGAGCATGCCTCCCAGATATTCTGAAGCCTCGAATATGGTCACGGCAAAGCCCTTGCGGCGCAGAAAGCAGGCCGCTGCCAGCCCGGCCGGACCTGAACCGATGACGGCTACTTTTTCCTGCCGGTCTGTCCCGGGCACAAAGCCGGGAGCGGAAGCATTTTCGGCTGCAAACCTCTTAAGGGCCTTGATGGCTACAGCAGAGTCCACCTGGCTTCGGCGGCAGGCGGATTCGCAGGGGTGCGGACAGACCCGGCCCAGTACCGCCGGCAGGGGCAGCCTGTCATGGATGATTTTCAGGGCCTCCTGGTATCTGCCCTGACTGATGAGCTGCACATAGCCCTGGACATTGGCCCCGGCCGGGCAGGCCACATTGCAGGGAGCCCGGTCCTTCTTGTCTATACAGTAGGTCCCGGGCACTGACTGGGGAAAGGAACGATAGATGGCCGTCCTGGTGCTCAGGCCCTCGTTCCATTCGCTGGGAACCAGGACAGGGCAGACTCTGGCGCATTCGCCGCAGCCCGTGCATTGAGAATGCAGGACATAGCGGGGCTTTTTGCGCACCGTCACCGTGTAGTTGCCCACGAAACCGGATATGGCTTTGATCTCGCTCCAGGTCATGAGTTCAATATCGGGATGCTGCCCCACCTCGACCATCTTGGGGGTCCCGATGCATGCAGCGCAGTCCAGGGTGGGAAAGGTCTTGTCCAGCTTGGCCATCTGACCTCCAATGGAGGGATCCTTTTCCACCAGGTAAACAGGATAGCCCGAATCAGCGGCAGTCAGGGCCGCCTGCATGCCGGCAATACCTCCCCCTATGACCAGAACGGATTTGTTGACCTCTATTCTGCGGGTAAAAAGGCTGCGGTGGTGCCGGACCCTGGCTGCAGCGGCTGATACCAGCCTGACGGCCTTTTGCGTGGCCTGGCCGGAGTCCAGACTGACCCAGGCCGAGCCCTCCCGGATATTGGTCATCTGCAGCAGGTAGGGATTCAGTCCGGCCCGGGCACAGGCCCTGGCAAAGGTCGGCAGGTGCATCCGCGGAGAGCAGGAGGCCACCACCACCCGGTTCAGACCGTGGTTGACTATGTCTGAGATGATCATGTCCTGGCCCTGGTCCGAGCACATGAACTGGTAGTGCCTTGCCTGGAGCACATTTTCCAGTCCTGAGGCAAAACGGGCCACTTCCTCCACGTTTACCTTTCCGGCGATGTTCTGTCCGCAATGACAGATATAGATGCCTATACGCGGCTGTTTAAGACTCATATCTTTTCCGGTGCAATGAGCAGTTTGTCCAGTCCCAGTTCGCTGCGCGGAATACCCAGGGCCAGACCGGCCACCTGGGTGAAAAAGAGCACCGGCAGTCTGGGCAGGCCCAGGCTCAACTGGGCGCTTTCCAGGTTGAGCTGGCACAGGGGACAGATTACAGCTGCCAGATCAGCCTGTTTGTCCTGCATGGAGCGGATGATGCGCTCCACCAGCATCTCGGTCTGCTCCCTGAAGGCCAGGGCATGGGCAGCCCCGCAGCAGGCGGTCTTCAGTGAATAATCCACCGGGGTAAAACCCAGTTCTTGCATGAATCTGTCCAGCATTTGAGGGTGTTCCGGGTCATCCACGTCGGTCCAGGGCCTGGAAAAAAGACAGCCGTAGTAGGCGGCCACCCTGAGCTTCTGGACGTGGGGATGTCTGGTACGGTCCCCGGCATCAACCTTCTTGACCAGCACCTGGAGAAGATGTTTTATTTCCAGATCCGGGCAAAGAGTAAGGCCATCCTGCTGTTTGAGTCTTTCCCTGGTCCGCTCCTTGAATCCCTGGTCCTGGTGCATAAGTTTGGCCGCCTTGCGCAGGGCATTGAAACAGCCGTTGCAACCGGTGACCAGCATGGTTGCTCCTTCACTGCCGGCCTGGGCCAGGATTCTGGCTGCCGGGTACATCCCCTTCTCTCCCTGCAGGCTGATGCAGGCGGTGCTGCCGCAGCAGCTCCAGCTGGCCATGTGGGGCATGGAGATGTCCAGCCTGGAGCAAAGAGCCTGCAGCGACTGCTTGTAGCCTGCAGCGGTTTCAAAGGAGCAGCCGGGATAAAACAGGATTCTTTCCGGCATGGCTATATCCTGCCCCGTGTCAGAAGCTTGAGTCCAAGCCCCAGTCTGGAGACTGCGTCCCCCGGGTGCAGCAGGCCGTAGGAAGCGGCCAGTCTGGACTCGCTGACCCGGCCTCTTTTTTCCACCTGGCGAACAAAGCTCTGGAAGAGATGGGGCATCTTGTATTCCCTGTGCGCCAGGCCGTTATCCATGGCCATGAGCCGCAAAAGATACATGATATCAGGCACCGGAACCCCCTGCGGACAGCGGGTGAGGCAGGCATTGCAGGAGACGCAGAGCCATATGCTCCGGGAACGGAGCACCTCCTCCAGGTAACTGTCCCTTAACAGGGCCAGAATCCTTCTCGGACCAATGTCCATATCCCGGGCCAGGGGACAGGAGCCGCTGCATGTGCCGCACTGGATGCAGCTTTCAGTGCATTCGCCCGGAAAGCTTTGAAGGAGATGCTGTGTAAGAGTATTCTGGTATTCTCTGTCCATGACCGTCCTGTCCGGCTCCAAGAGCTGTTTTTCATGCGCTTTGACAAAGGTGCAGGCAACGTAACCGTGCTTAATTGATAGCTTTTTTAAAGTAGTTATTTCATTTTAAGAAAGAATGCAAGTCTTTTTTATAAAATGTGCAGCTGCAGCAGCAATCTTCTCGCCTCCAGGGAGCTGTCTTTTCTCCTGGTTGCCGTTGTTAATCGCTGGTGGATACTGCTGCTGTGGTGACCAGGACAACGATCAAGACAGGGGAACCGGCTGATGTATCGCGCAGTGCCCTCTGGTACCGGCATTGATAATGCTGTATAACTTTCAGCTGTTGCTTGTTTTGAAGGCTGGCAGAAACAAGGGATGGTGGTCAGCTCAATTGTCTGTCCATAACCAGGTGGGTGAGGTAGCCGAATACCGCGGCCAGGTAGTAAGGGACAAGAAGCTGCCAGGAGAGGCCGTAAAAGATCACCGGCAGCAGGAAGACAGCCAGAGGAATGGCCAGCATGGCCCACCAGGTATGGATGAACCCCCGGTGTCTGGCAACCACAGGGAGCATGGCCAGAAAACCCAGTATGGCCGCCCAGCGGTAATAACCGAGAATCATCAGGGTAAGGTTGATTATCAGCAGCAGTGAGTAAAAAAATTTCTGTCCCCTGGAATCGGTGTCCACGTCTGGAAACAGCCCCCCCAGCACCACGCAGCCCATGAGCACCATGGCCTGCCATGGCTCGGGACTGAACCAGCCCAGCCAGTTCAGAGTTGCCAGGGTTCCTGCTCCCAGTATGACAGCCCCGGCTGTATGGGTCTTATATCCGGGCATAAAGCTTAAGGCCCCGGGGTTTAAAGTTTACGGTTTGAATACAGTTCATTCCATCTGAAAGGTAAATTGTTCAGGAATCGCAACTGGTTGATGGATATTTTCATCCGTAAACGGCTCTTTTTCCTTTTGGCGGCGTCTGCCACGCTCCTGGGGTGGTCAAGCTCCACAATGATTTGTTGCCGGTAACTGTTCACCATAAAGCTATAAATTCCAGTGGTCCGGAAATTCGGCAAACAGGACGTAAAAACTCACTCCAAGGAAGCGTAAATCAAAACCTATACACGGGTCTGATAACCAGGATAT
>PWFB01000104.1 GCA_003553695.1 Desulfonatronospira sp. | reverse complement strand
GGAATCAACGGATCAGTCCTGCGAGAGGAAACCGGTCCTTACAACCCTCATTTTGAGGCCGAAAAGGGCTGTTCAAGCCCCAAAAAAGGCTGTTTTTGGAATATATCTCATGTAAAATCAGACAATTAATCAGGTCCGACCCGGAAGACAGGAAGACAAAGACACGGAAAAAACCAATGCCTGGTTGCTGCTGCCGCTCCCAATAACCCTTAAGAAATTAGCTACTTAGTATCCGGGAAGGGAAAAGGCCTTGATGTCACTTTTCCGAAACTGAAACTGATTTCACTCAGTCCGTCCCTGACCTCAGAAATATTATCAGCCGAGGGGATAATAAACCCGGCACTGTGCTCATCAGCGGCTGCGATGCCGATTTTGAGCTTGACCTCGCCCTCCCTGATCTCCACATCCTTCATCCCAGCCTTCAGGCTCTCCTGAAACTCATTGAGCATTATACTGACGCGTTCAGGGCTGAGCACCGGGATCTTGTTCTCCTGCTGCAGCTGATAAATCAAAGAGCTGTTCTCCTTGTTCAGGGCGGAAAGGCTGTCCTGGAGGTTCTGCATTTCCTTTTTGGTCGCCTCCAACTCCTGACGCGCATCTTTAGCTGCCTCAGCCTGAATCTCCTTGATGCGGCCTTCAAGCAAGCCCTGACTGTGCTGAAGACTGTCCAACTCCTCCTGAAGTGAACGATTCAAGGCGATGAGATCACCGATGCGGCTGTCCAGTCCTTCAGCCTCGGCCAGCTTTGTCTGGTCATCTTTCAGTTTGGCCTCCAGCTGGGCGATGCGCTGCTCCTGGACCTGGCGCTGGGCCGCGTAATCCTGGACAGCGCTGACAAACTCCCTGGAGCCTGGAGGCTTGTCCGCCAGTTCAGGGATGGCTTTGACCAGGCCATCAAGGGCCGCCTTCAGGTTTTCCATGTCTTGCAAATTTTTTTGATACATTTCAGCCAGATCATCTTTCTCTCTTTTCAGGGTCTCCAGGGATCTGGCCAGCTTCTCCTTCTCCCTGGACCATTGGCTGTTTTCCCTGGAAAGCTTGGCGCGCAGTTCCTCTGCTTCTTTTCGGGATGAAGCCAAGAGCTCCTCAAGTTCGGTTTTCTGAGCCAGAAACTGAAGCTGCTCTGTCTGATGGCGCTTGCCTGTCTTTTCCAGCTCTTTTCTTACAGATTCAAGCTCCTTGTGCGCCTTGTCCAGCTCTTTACCGGAAGCGGTCAGCTCCTGACGGCTCTTGTTCAGCTCCTCTTCCTGAGCCTGCCGGCCTTGTTCCAGTTCCCTGGTCCTCTGGCCGGCTTTTTCCAGCTCTTTTTGCGCCAGGCTGAGCTCTTTTCTTACAGATTCAAGTTCCTTGCGCGCTTTGGTCAGCTCTTTAGCGGAAGCGGTCAGCTCCTGACGGCTCTTGTTCAGCTCCTCTTCCTGAGCCTGCCGGCTTTGTTCCAGTTCCCTGGCCCTCTGACCGATATTGTCCATCTCCTGCTTCAAGGAAGCATTCTCCTCCTGCAGAGTCTGAAGTCTGCGCAGCTGGTCAGGACTCAGGTTTTGAGGATTTCTTTTTTCTGGCATGGCTATACCGCATAAACCTTATGTTTTCTTATCGTTGATTAGCAGCAGTCTCACGGTCCGGTCCTTGTTGTCGGCCACCCTGACCGTCCACGCCTTTGTATCGGGCTGATATTTGGCCTGATAAGACAATTCCCCCAGAATATCGCCAAGGCGCTGGATGTCTTTGCGCCCTGCAGCCTCACTTACAACCTCATCCCGGCTCTTCTCCGGGGAGGATTCCGAGGCAGGGTCCGGACGGGAAGCTACATAATGGACTCTTATGGTTGAAACTGCTTCCGCTGTGATCCCGGTTCCAGACAGACTGCTCAAGTTTACCGGAGTAAAGACCAGCCGGTTTTTTGCATCCATGCCCAGCCCCTGGACCTTGATTTCAAACTCTGCATCCTCAAACATGAGCCTGGTCTGCATTCCCTCGTCCAGCCCAAGCTCCTCCTGGGCCGATTCAAAGGACCTTCCGGTTGCTCCGAGTAAATCTTCCAACCTGATGTGTTGCGTGCTCATACCATGATTTCCTTGTTATGCGGACAAAGCGAACACTTTGTGAGCAGTTCATTGAGAAGGCCACCACCGGTCATCTTCGGGAAATTAACCCCCGTTGCCGGCATCTGCATCCGTTGTAGTCCTCACCGGTTCGATGCGCAGAGGCATGGGCACAGGGACCAGGGTGGCCTTGACCTTGGAGCAGACGCTTACGTCCCTGTTCAGCTTACGTTCAAAACGTATGCCCGCAGTATCAGCCTGCAGAAACATTCTTTTGTTTTGTGACTTGGTTCCCTTTTCACTTTCCGTTTCAACCACCTTGAGATCCATCTGAATCTCAACAACAGTCTGGGCAAACTGGTAGAAAGTGGGCATGACCCCGATTTCAAGAAGAGAGACTGAACGGGGCTTGTCCTGTGTGTAGCTGATGCTGCCGTCACTGCTGATGGACTCCCTGATGGCCGAAACAACTTCAACTCTGGTTTCGGCAAGCTCCCGGACCATTTCCGCTGAGGAGGCGTCCAGACCCTTCTGTGCATCGGCAATACTCAACGCCACCTCTCGAATGAGGTCTCCCAGGGAGGCCTTGTCCGTTTCTCTGGCAGGCTGCTCAAGGGGAATCCGCGGTGAGCGGATTGTTCTCAATGGCACGGGAATTCTCCTTAAACTTTAAAATGTTTATTCCGGTTGAGGTCTGTTGTCCACTGTGTTCAGAACCGGTTCAATGCGTGGGGGGGGGGGCACCGGAACCATTCGGGTGACAAGGCGGCTGGTCCCGTGAACTTCCTTGCCGAATTTCCGGTTATGGGAAACATCCGTCTTCACCGAAGCGCTAAACATGGAAAATCCGACCTTGGCCTTGGCGCTTACCTTGACATTGGTCTCCCTGGAGGTGGTAGTCTTGATATCCATGGTCACTTCAATGGTGGCTTCTGCAAACTGATAAAAGGTGGGCATCAGCCCGATCTGCAGCAGTGAAACGGGAACTGGATCCTGGTTCTGGTAACTAACCGTACCGTTTTCTGCTATGGTCTGGGTTATGGAAAGGACTAAGGGAACCGTGGTTTCGGCCAGCATCTTGGCCGTTTCAACAGAGTTCTCATCAAGGGACCGCTGGGCCTCGGCAACACCCAGCCCCAGCTTCATCACCATTTCCGGCAATGGAACATCCAGTAATTCTTGACCTACACTAGCCATGACTGTTCTCCTTCTTGATTAAGGTTTGCAGGTTGCGGCAAATATCTGCCGCTGCTTCAAGCTGTTACACTCCCGCCGGAAAATCTACAGCCAGCGGGCAAAATTGTTATCAAGACAGATGTCTGGTCATAAATGATTATGCGCATTTGCCTGAGAAGCCAGAAATCTTTTGTATCGTTCCACGTCAAGGTGCACTCCGCCAACCTTTCTGATTCCCGGCTCCTTGAGCAGTTCCAGGGCCTTGGCAAGTTCCAGGCGGGCCAGGATTTTGGTTTTATTAAGCCGCATCACAATCTGGCCTCCAAAGACACGCACCCTTGGCTCCGGATCTCCGGTGCTGGAAACAACCAGGAACAGGCCCTCGACTCCCCGGGCAAAACTGACCCTGGCTCCGAATCTTTTATAAATATCGTTTTGCAAAACTTAGCTCCAATGTAAGGGAACTATCTTTGTGTACAAGCAGGTAAAACCGAGCATGATCCATGCATTACGCCTTATTAGTTTTCATCCGGAAACGGTTCTTTTTCCCTTTGGCTTAGCCTGCCACGCGCCTCGCGTGGTCAATCTGCACAATTATTCGTCAACGTATTAAGATACGCCTCCTCATAATTGCTTGATTTCCTTGCCAAAAGAAAAAAATCCTCGTTTCCGGTAAGAAAACCATCAGTTTCAGCGTCCGGAAATAAAGAATTTCCGGATGGAAACTTATTAGTTTTGACGGTAATCCTATTTTAAAATTTGCATATCCTGGCAGATAATGCTTGTCAACAGGATCTTGAAAAAAAACCTGCTTCTTGGGGTCGGACCAGGATAACATGATTAAATTTCAGGATATATTTCTTGAAAAAGTCAGTTTTCCCCCCTTAGAGTGACCATTTTTACCCCTGAATGATCATTGTAAGTCCTGCCGGGTCCTTCAACACAGTTCAGGAACCTGCAAGAAATCCTGCCGGGGCAGGGCATCCAGCATGTGTTTCTTGGACAGGGGACTTGGGGGCGGGCTGAAGGATAGCTTCAAAGCAGTCATGGTGTTTAAGTCGCTTTTAAACAATAACTACAGCCTGCGCCTGCTGACCTGACAGGTTTTTTTGATGACTCCAGCTGAATTAACTGGTTTGAAAACAGCACACCTACCTGAGTGCACTCCATATTTTGAAAGCTCCCAAAAGGAAAACAAATCCTGCCAGTACCCGGCTCAGGTGGAACTCCAGGAAAAGAATGAAAAAAGAACCTGCCAAAAGCACCAGGCCGACCCCCAGGGGGCGCAGCAATGCCCGGATATGTTCATCCAGTGCTTCCAGTGTCTTGCGCGACAGACGAACATTCAAGTTTCCGTCGCTCATTTCCGTAAGAACGGATTTGAACCTGCTCAGGGTAAAAGGCAGGGCGGTTATTTCTCTTCTGGCAACAGCCGCGAACCCTTCTTCCATGCCCAGGGCCTCAGGCAGCCTGTTTTGAAGGACCGGGAGGATATCCTTTATGCCGTTGAAATTTTCTATGTAGGTTGTGCCCAGACCTTCTATCAGGGTACTGGCCCGCATGACATAAACCACCTCCTGGGGCAGCTTGAAGGGAAAATCCTTCATGGAGT
>PWFB01000192.1 GCA_003553695.1 Desulfonatronospira sp. | reverse complement strand
TGCCCCTGACATCACCCAAAGAAATGTTCGACAAGGCTTATCAGGGCGGTTACGCCATCGGCGCTTTCAACGTCAACAACATGGAGATCATCCAGGGAATAATGAAGGCCGGGGAAGCCGAACAGTCACCGCTTATTCTCCAGGTCTCCGCAGGCGCCCGCAAATATGCCGGACAGAACTACATCATGAAGCTAATGGAGGCCGCTCTCAAGGAGTCAAGCCTGCCCGTGGTCCTGCACCTGGACCATGGTCAGAACTTCGAGATCTGCCGGGATGTAATAAGCGACGGATTCACCTCGGTCATGATTGACGGCTCTCACCTGCCCTTTGAGGAAAACATAGCCCTCACCAGGCAGGTGGTGGAATGCGCCCATGGACAGGGAGTATGGGTGGAAGCCGAGCTGGGCCGCCTGGCCGGTGTGGAGGATGAAGTCAGCTCTGAGGAAAACATCTTTACCGACCCGGATGAAGCGGTGGAATTCGTGGAGCGTACCGGCTGCGACTCTCTGGCCATTGCCATAGGCACCAGCCACGGGGCCTACAAGTTCAAGGGTGAACCCACCCTGGACTTTGACCGCCTGGAAAAAATCTCCTCCAGACTGCCGGGTTACCCCCTGGTCCTGCACGGGGCATCCTCGGTGCTTCCGGAGTTTGTCGACATGGCCAACCGTTACGGAGGAGAGGTCTCTGACGCCAAGGGCGTTCCAGAGGATTTTCTGCGCCGGGCCGCCCAGTCCGGAGTATGCAAGATAAATATCGATACGGACATCAGGCTGGCCATGACCGCGGTTATCCGCAAATTCTTTCACGAAAAGCCCCAGGAGTTCGATCCCCGCAAGTACCTGGGACCGGCCAGGGAGGCAGTGCAGGAAATGGTCCAGCACAAGATAAAAAATGTGCTTGGATCTTCCGGCAAGATTTAAGCTCTTCGCGCCGTTGCGTCTTAGCATGAGACAAGATCTTTAGAATTACAACACTCAAAACTTTCAAGGAGAAAAAAATGGCAGTCAAGGTAGGAATAAACGGCTTCGGCCGCATCGGCAGATACATGACCAGATTGCTTGCCGGGAACCAGGAACTGCAGCTGGCGGCCATAAACGCCAGGGCCGACAACCAGGACCTGGCACATTTATTTAAATATGATTCTGTACATGGCACTTTTCCGGGCGAGGTCCAGGCCAACGACAAGGGCTTCACCATAAACGGCAGCCAGGTCCTGGTCACCAGACAGGGACCGGGTGAATGGTCCTGGGGGGATCTGGGCACTGATATGGTCCTGGAAACCACGGGCAAGTTCACCGATCGGGAGAGCAATGAAAAGCACCTCACCTGCGGGGCAAAAAAGGTACTCATAAGCGCGCCGGGCAAAAACCCGGACAATACCATAGTGATGGGGGTCAACGACAAGGATCTGCGCCCTGAGGACAAAATCATCTCCAACGCCTCCTGCACCACCAACTGCCTGGCCCCCGCAGCCAGGGTCCTGCATGACAGTTTCGGCATCAGGCACGGACTCATGACCACCATCCACTCCTACACCATGAGCCAGAGGATCCTGGACGGCTCCCACAAGGATATCCGCCGGGCAAGGGCCGCGGCCATGTCCATGATTCCCACAACCACCGGAGCGGCTCGCATGGTCACCCAGGTCATTCCCGAACTCAAGGGCAAACTGGACGGCATGGCGGTCCGGGTGCCCACGGCCAACGTATCCCTGGTGGACCTGGTAGTGGAAGTGGAAAAGAAGACCACAGCCCAGGAAGTCAACCAGGCCCTGCAGTCAGCATCCCAGGGGGCGCAGAAGGACACCCTGGGATACACCGAGGTTCCCCTGGTTTCAGTGGACTATAACGGCAGCACCTATGGGGGTGTTGTTGACGGACCGCTGACCTCTGTCATGGACGATACTCAGGTCAAGCTCATTATCTGGTATGACAACGAAGCCGGTTTCTGCAACCAGCTTCTGCGACTGATGCACAAAGTCAAGGCAACCATGTAGTTTTTTAGAGCGTTACAGTCTGGCCCTGGAAGACTGCAAAACATTCCAGGGCCAGTCCCTTTCCGGCGATCTCCCCCGCACAGTCCTGCACAATGTGATCAATCCCGTCATCATTTCTGTCCTGATTGTGATGAAAAAGACCAAGGCGCTTTACTCTGGATGCTGCAGCAAGTTCAATGGCCTGCATATAAGTTGAGTGGCCCCATCCAGTCTTGCTCATGTACTCTGCAGGGGTAAACTCGCTGTCGTGCACCAGCAGGTCAGCGCCCCTGGCAAACCGGACATACTCCTCAAAAGAAGCAGCACCTCTGTGAAAATATCCCAGTTCGTTATCCGTCAGCAGGACAAAAGTCCTGCCATCGCTGCTGATCCTGAAACCCTGGCCCAGGTTGGGATGGGACAGGGCGATGGTCTCCAGGTTAAAACCCTGCACTTCAAGGCTCCCCTGGAACTCCTGGTAATTAATATCCAAAATAAGCCGGCTGTAGGGAACCGGAAAATGCGGCGGCCGGAAAAGATCCCTGAACACCAGTTTGTATATGTCCCCCTGCAGACGTGGCCGGCCATAGAGGTTAAGCCTGAATCCAGGCTGAAACAGGGGCTGAAAAAAAGGGAGCCCCAGTATATGATCCCAGTGGGTGTGGGTAAAAAAAAGATCCGCCTGAACAGCCTGTTCCCTGCGCAGGACGGACCCGAGTCTTCGAATTCCTGTGCCGGCATCCAGGATGATCCTGCCGCCGTGGTCATTTCTGATTTCCACGCAGGCGGTTTCCCCGCCGAACCTGACATACTCCGGACCGGAGACCGGAACAGATCCTCTGGCCCCCCAAAAGACAATCTCCATGGCACACCTGCTGTTTCCCAAGATCATGTCTCAGTGCCACAGACACCCATGCAATACAACAGTTTTTTACTTGCAGTACAGGCTGAAGTTGTTCAGAATAACTATCAGGTCCCAGGCATTTTCAAAGCCATTCTATCCGTTTCTGACCAGAGCTTTGCAAATGTCAAATCAGATACATCAGCAAGAAGGAGTCCAGCATGTCGCAGGAAGTAAAAGTTTTCGCTCTAAGCACTTGCATACATTGCAAAAAAGCCAAGGAATATCTGGATGAGTGTGGCGTAGACTACACCTCGATCCATGTGGACTGGCTTACCGGCGAGGATCGTAACAACACCCTGGCGGAACTGAAGAAGTATAATCCCGCTGTCAGTTTTCCCACCATCATTGCCAAAGACAAGGTGATAGTGGGCTTTAAAAAAGGCGAACTGGATCAGGCACTGGGCATTAACTAGTTTTCATCCGGAAATAAGGAATTTCCGGATGAAAACCAACTCACTTGTGTCTGCAAAAGACTTTTGCAGACACATCCTGTATCCCGGAACAGTCTCTCTGACGGAATTTGACGATAAGTCCCTTTGGGTATATGAGAGCACTTTTCAACCCGCACCTTGCGGGAATTCCAGATAAATTTACGGAGTTTGAGATGCCAGAGAGTCTGCCCAAGGGTTTTGAGCCCCGGGAAGTGGAAAAAAAATGGATACAGTACTGGAACGACAACCAGAGCTTCACCCCCTCTGATGAACCCGGCAACAAGTCCTACAGCATAGTCATCCCCCCGCCCAATGTTACGGGCACATTGCACATGGGCCATGCCCTGAACCTGACCCTGCAGGATATTTTATGCCGCTATCACCGCCAGCAGGGCTGCGACGTTCTCTGGGTGCCTGGCACCGACCATGCAGGCATTGCCACCCAGAATGTTGTGGAAAAATCTCTGGCCGCCCAGGGCAGGAGCAGGAAGGACCTGGGCCGGGAGGAGTTCGTCCGGCAGGTCTGGCAGTGGAAGGAAGAGTACGGCGGTAAAATCCTGAACCAGATAAGCCGCATTGGTGCTTCTGTGGACTGGAGCCGGCTGAGGTTCACCATGGACGACGGGCTCTCCCGGGCGGTGCGCGAAGTATTTGTTGAGCTTTATGAACAGGAGCTTGTTTATCAGGGGGATTACATCATCAACTGGTGCATCCGCTGCCACACGGCCCTGTCCGATCTGGAAGTGGAATACTCCGAGGTTGATGGCGGGCTTTACCACCTGCGCTACCCCCTGGAGGACGGCTCCGGACACTTGGTGGTGGCCACCACGCGCCCTGAGACCATGCTGGGGGACACCGCAGTAGCGGTAAACCCGGAAGACGAGCGCTACAGACACCTTATCGGCAAAAACGCCGTCCTGCCCTTTTTAAACCGCAGGCTGCCCATCATAGGCGACGAATATGTAGATATGGAGTTCGGCACCGGGTGCCTGAAAATCACTCCCGCCCACGATCCCAATGACTTTGAACTGGGCCGCAAGCACAGCCTGGAACTCATCCAGGTCATAGACGATCTGGGCAAAATGACCCCGGAGGCAGGCGAGGAGTTCGCCGGGCTGGACCGCATGGAGTGCCGCAAAAAAATCCTGCAGGAATTAAAAGAAAAGGGCCTTCTGGAAAGCTCTGCAGACCACAGGCACAGCGTGGGGCACTGCTATCGCTGCAGCGCCGTCTTGGAGCCCTACGTCTCCAGGCAGTGGTTCGTCAAAGTCGGCCCCCTGGCCCGCAAGGCCCGGGATGCTGTATCCGGTGGAGATACGCGTATTGTGCCCGGACAGTGGTCCAGGACATATTTCGAATGGATGGACAACATCCGGGACTGGTGCATCTCCAGGCAGATCTGGTGGGGACACCGCATCCCGGCCTGGACCTGCCTGGACTGCGGAGAACTCATTGTCTCCAGGGAAGATCCCACTGTATGTACTAAGTGTGAAAGCTCCAGGCTGGAGCAGGACCAGGA
>PWFB01000147.1 GCA_003553695.1 Desulfonatronospira sp. | reverse complement strand
CGGGGGTCACAGGTTCGAGCCCTGTTCCGCCCACCATATGCGGGGCCGTAGTTAAGCTGGTTATAACGCCGGCCTGTCACGCCGGAGGCCGCGAGTTCGAGTCTCGTCGGCCCCGCCACAAAAAATCAAAAGGCCGGGGTTTACTTCCCCGGCCTTTTTTTGTTCTCATTTGCCGTATGAATAATAATGTTTGCATTGACCATGTTTAGAGATCACTAATGTTGACCTATTTGTTGTATATTTCAATAGCCCTGCTCATAACTTTTGTTGTTGTGTATTACTTAAGCGGCCTGTATTTCAATGCCAGGAGAAAATTGAGAGAAAAAAAAGCTGTCAGGTATTTTGAAGAAGAAATCTTGAGCCTTGAAAAAAAGTGTAACAACAGCGATTACTTTCAATCCATGGATCACCGGCAACAGGAAGAACTCAAAGACAGACTGCAAAGATACAGGGACGCCCTGAATGATTTAAAAACCCCTCCTTCTCCCTGACAGACGTAACTTCAAAAAGTTGAGCTCTGTGCAGTAAGCTTTTACTGGATGACAGTTAATTTTTGATTTTCTATGCTCTGTCTTCCCGATTCTGACCTTAAGAATTCTCCTTCCAAGAATCTTCTTCTTAAAGTAACCATTCACCATAGCCTGGGGACTTTACAAGCCGGCTCCAGCACTTACTTTATGGCAAATCTTGATTTGAAAATTTGTCAGACATGGTGTAACTGCAAAGGATCAAAAACCAGTTTCCAGCCTTTAAAATCAGCTTTATAGCTCTTTGTTTTTTATATTATCCGTCTTCTGTTCTTTGTCATCTGCGTCTGCAAAAAGGAGTTTTTGCAGACGCAGATGACAAAGAAAAAGCAACTGAGGGGGCCAGCTTGCAAAGCCTTCGAGCCATGTATCTGCAGGTTGCCTCTCAAACTGTCCAGGTTGAGCAGATGGTAAACAGTTGCCGATTTTTTATGGATGCTCACAGTATCAACTTCCCTGAGCTGTTTGCAGTAAATTATGGTTTTGATTTGAGTCAGTTTAGAATGGCCCACTGCATTGAAGCGTGTGATTTTGCATTAAATCCCTGCTGCAGGGGTTGATATTTCTGGTCAGGGCTGTTAGTTACTTTGCGCAGTGTTGCAATTCTGGATGCTTATTCTGAATTTTCAATCCAGTAAAAATTGAAAAACAATTTCATGTTAAAAGGGAGGAGATTAGATGGAAGACCATGTAAAACAGGCTCTGGAAATAGTTAAAGCCCAGGCCAGCGTGCGAAACATGACGGAAGAAGAGATCAACTCCATGATTAAATCTTTGTCTGAGGGGATACAAAAAGCTTCACAGGGAACTCCTGAAGAGCAGGTTGACGAAGAGCAGCACCCTGCAGTGGATCCCAAAAAAGCCATCCGGGAGAAGAGCATTGTCTGTCTGGAGTGCGGCAAATCTTTCAAGGTCATAACCAAAAAACATCTTACCAAGCACAATATGACCCCGGAAGAGTACAAGGAGAAATGGGGTTATAAAAAGAACCAGTCCCTTGTGGCCAAGTCCCTGGCCAGGGAGAGACGGAAAAAAATGCAGGAGATGGAGCTCTGGAAAAAGAGAGAAATCAAGATGCCAGGGAGATAAGATCGATCGCTGCAGTGTCTGATTCCTGCGACGATACTTTCGTAAAAAGCTTTTTTTCATTTTTGTATCTTTTTAGACGCGCCTTCAAAAAGTCCTTTTTGCAGGCGCGTCCGGTAAGAGAATAAGCTAACCATGCCGTGCTATAGCTGGAAGCCATGCTTTTGCTGAGCTTTCAGTTGTTTGCTTCTCACCCGCAAATACTCCGATTTGATGCCCGATTGAAGGGGATATGGTGACCTGCATCCCGCGCGATTTTCCCTTTTGTATTTTCTTTCTTCATGTTAAGTGCATTGGCTTGATCCCGGGCAGCTTTTCCTTGCTGTCCTTGTTTTTCAATTCCCGTGATACTTTCAACTTTTTGGATAAGATGAGGGCGGCATGAAAAGCGTTTTGATTGAAAAGCTTGATTCGGGTGAAGCCAGGATAGGTATTATCGGGCTCGGCTACGTTGGGCTGCCTCTGGCCCTGCGCTATCTGGAAGCGGGATACAGAGTTCTGGGACTGGATATTGACCCCGATAAAGTGAGCAGCCTCATGAACGGGAAAAGTTATATCAGGCATATCCCTTCGCATCCTTTGAAAGAGGCGGTGCAACAGGGGCGATTCCAGGCGACCTATGACTTTACCCGGGCCGGTGAGGCCGACGCCTTGATCCTTTGTGTGCCGACTCCCCTGGATAAGCATCGCGAGCCGGACCTGTCATTCGTGGTAAATTCCCTGGAAAAGGTTCTTCCGGCTTTAAGGTCCGGGCAGGTGATATCACTGGAGTCCACGACATATCCCGGTACCACGGATGAGGAGCTGTTGCCTCGAATAGAGGCTGCAGGCTTCAAATCCGGCCGTGATGTTTTTCTGGTTTATTCCCCTGAGAGGGAAGACCCGGGCAATCCCGGATTCAATACCAGAAACATTCCCAAGGTCTGTGGAGGTGTCACCAGGGACTGTTTGGAGGTGGGAATGGCCCTTTATGGCCGGGTAATTGATGAGTTGGTGCCGGTTTCTTCCACCAGGACCGCAGAAGCGGTCAAGCTCATGGAGAATATCTTCAGGAGTGTGAATATTGCCCTGGTTAATGAGATGAAAACAGCCTTGATGAAGATGGACATCGATATATTCGAAGTGATCCGGGCGGCTTCCACCAAGCCCTTCGGGTACATGCCCTTTTACCCCGGACCTGGGCTGGGCGGGCATTGTATCCCAGTTGACCCCTTTTATCTTACCTGGAAGGCCAGGGAATACGACGTGGCTACACGTTTTATTGAGCTGGCAGGAGAGGTCAACACTTCCATGCCTTACTATGTTGTGCAGAGAGCCATGGAGGTGTTAAATGACTTTGGCAAAGCTCTGAAACAGTCCAGGATACTTCTGCTGGGGCTGGCCTACAAGCCGGACGTGGATGACGACCGGGAATCACCCACTTACAAGATTATGCACCTGCTGGAGAAAAAAGGGGCGGAAGTTTATTACAACGATCCGTATATACCGGTTATCAGGCCTTCCAGAGAATATGCTCATTATGCAGGACGCAGATCACAGCAGGTATCGGGTGATTTTGATCTGATTGTTCTCTGCACCGCTCACAGGGAGTATCAGGACCTGGACCCTTCAGGTCTCGGCGCTCCGGTTCTTGATACCAGGGGGTTTTTCACTGATCTGCCTGGCAGCGTCTACAGGGCCTGATTTTTTAAATTTATTACCGGAGGAGGAAATGGATACGGCGGAAGAGGAGATAAAAGGTCCAAGGGTTCGTATCAGGGAAATGGGTATTGATGACCTGGCTCCTGTATACCATATCGGCGAGGAGGTCTTCACGGCCGAGTTTTCAACCAGCCTGTACAGAACATGGGATGAATATGAAATAATCAATCTTTTCAGCACAGACAACGAGCTGTGTCTGGTGGCCGAGCTGGATGATCATATCGTGGGCTTTGCCCTGGCCACTACTGTGGAAAAGCCAAGGTCTGCCTGGAAGTACGGCTACCTTACCTGGCTTGGAGTGCGCAAGAATCTGCAGCATGCAGGGGTGGGTAATCGGCTGTTCAAGGAGATAGTCAGGCGTATGGAGCAGATGGGAGTGCGCATGGTTATTGTTGATACAGCAGGTGACAATGTTGCGGCCATCCGTTTTTTTCAGAAGCAGGGTTTTGACGATATGAAAGAGCATGTCTTTTTGAGCATGAACCTGAGCCGCAAGTCAAAGGCCAAGGGCGGCAAGAAAAAAAGGCCCAAGAGTGGCAGAAAGTCAATAGTACAGCAAAAGAAAACCCCTAAGAGAACCGGTTATGCATGATAGAATTGAAAGAGCGGTAAGGGAAATCGATCCCCAGCGGCTTTTGTCGGTGCTGGTGGATATGATAGATATATATTCTCCATCGGGCAAGGAGAAGGATGTCCAGGTATATATCGAGGAATGGCTTACAGCCAAAGGTTTTGAGGTGACCCGCCAGGAAGTGGAAGAGGACCGCTTTAACCTGCTTCTTACAATGGGACAAAAGGATCCCCAGGTTTATCTGGTGGGGCACGTGGATACCGTGGCGGACTGGGATTTTGACGAGGAGGGCCCTTATGAGCAGGGCGGTATCGTGCGAGGCCTTGGAAGCGCGGACATGAAGGGCGGTTGTGCAGCCATGGTGGAAGCCTGGATGGCACTGGCCAGTGCTTTTGAACCTTCAGAGCGCCCTCCGGTGGGACTTGCCCTGGTGGTGGGTGAAGAAGAAAGCGGCGACGGCAGCGAGGTTTTTCTTGAGAACAGGCGTCCTCCCTGGGTGATCATTGGAGAACCCACCAGTCTTGCTGCCTGTTATTCTCATTACGGCTACCTGGAGGCCTATCTGGAGACCACCGGCCGCAAAAGCCATTCCTCTCTGCCTGAACTGGGGCATAACGCAGTTGAATCCATGCTCAAGATCCTTTTGCATCTGGGCAGGCATGAGCTGTTCCAACAGGGAAGTTCTGAACTGGTTTATTCCATCCGGGAAATGAGCTCTTCCAGAGCGGGTTTTGTGGTGCCAGACAGGTGCGAGACCTGGATTGACCTGCATCTGCAACCGGGGATGGATTTAAAAAAGCTAAAAAGCCTGATCCGGCAGAGGGCCATGGAAGCACATGATTTTATTTCGGATTTGAACCTTGAGGTGGGCTTTGAATCTTCATATTCAGGATACGATCTGGGAGGAGATCATTACATGGCCCGGCAACTTTTTGCAGTTTATGATTACCTTGGGGTTCCATATTACGAGAATACCTTCCGTTCCCAGTCAGACGGCAATCTGTTTTATGAAGCCGGATCAAGACCCATAATCCTTGGACCGGGTTCCCTGGAGACTGCTCACACCCCTGATGAGCATACCAGTCTGGCTGAGGTGACCAGCGCCGCCAGAATATATGCAGCGTTGTGTGCAAGCCTGGATTCTGATTTCAAGAGCAACCCGGAATAAACAACTTATTGTCTCAGAACAAAAGTGTCCCTGCATGATTCAGCTTTATCAACGCTACAGCAGAATCAAAGCCTTTTGTGTGTCTTTTGACCCTGATAACTCAGCATTTTTTAATATACACTTAAATCATAGTGAAAAAACTTCTGGACAACTTTTGAGGTTTATTTTAACCGGATTCCTACTTTACAAGTCTGGAAAGAATATCGGGCAAATTAAAAGAGAGGTTCGCTTTTATGAAGTTATCCACGACCATCCGTTACGGTACGAGACTGATGCTGGATATGGCCGAGCACAATGAGACCGGTCCTATCCGCATCAAAACCATAGCCCAGAGGCAGGGGATTTCTGAGAAGTACCTGGAGAAGATTGTTCGTCTGTTGCGCAAGGCCGGCCTTGTGGATGGCCTGAGGGGGCCGGGGGGTGGTTACGTCCTGGCGGTGCCTCCGGAGAGTATCACCCTGGGTTCCATCCTTGAGGCACTGCAGGGCAAGGTGGAGCTGTGTCCCTGCCTGGGGGAGCCGGAGCATTGTGAAAAGCACCTGTACTGCAAAACCAGGATGGTCTGGAACGACATCAATGCAACAATTTCTTCAAGGCTGCACAGCACCACTCTGGCGGATCTTCGGGATTCATCATGTCCGGTGGAGCCGGAAAAAGTCCATTGACTCTTCCGGGGCCTGTAGCGAATAATTCAGGCCGCTGTATGCACCAGGGACAATAAAACCGGCTTTTCCCCCTATCCAAAGACTATAGGGTAGGATTCCAAATAATAGTGCAGGTATCCTGCAGACCATGGAAATGTTTTTGCCGGAATTGTTACAGGAAGCGAAAATGGTAGAACAATTGATAATCAGCAGGGAATTATGAACATAAAAAATCAAGGAGGTGCATTTAATGCAATACAGACAGGCCGGACAGAAGTGGTTTATTCGCATTGACAGGGGAGAGGAAGTGCTGGAGGTGCTGGCAGCTTTTTGCAGGGAGCACGGCATTAACCTGGGCTCCATCAGCGGCATCGGTGCAGCAGGTGAGATCAAGCTGGGCCTTTTTGAGACCGCAAGCAAGACTTATCAGTCCACTGAATTTAAGGGGGACTTCGAGATTACCGCTCTGGCCGGCAATGTCACCACCAAGGAGGGTGAGATTTACCTGCACGTGCATGCCACTTTGTCGGACAAGGATTGCCGGGCCTATGGAGGTCACCTGAACAGGGCCCTTATCAGCGGCACCTGCGAGGTGGTCATTGATCAGGCCCAGGGCAGCATTGACAGGCTGTTTGACCAGGACGTGGGCTTGAACCTGATGAAGTTCGATTAACTGCAGCCATCTTATGAGCAAGGACTCATTCGGCACTCTCTTTCGGGTGACCACTTACGGCGAATCACATGGACCCGGCCTGGGGGGGATTGTCCAGGGCTGTCCTCCCGGGGTTGCTTTAACGCAGGACACGATTCAGCAGGAACTGGACCGCAGAAAACCAGGACAGGGCGTCGCCTCCACCGGAAGAAAGGAAGCCGACCGTGTAGAGCTTCTTTCCGGAGTGTTTGAGGGCCGCACCACCGGAACCGCCATTGGCTTTCATATTGCAAACCAGGACCAGCGCTCCCGGGATTATTCAGATATCAAGGATGTTTATCGCCCCGGGCACGGTGATTTTACCTATGAGGCCAAGTACGGCATCAGGGATTACCGCGGCGGCGGCCGGTCCTCGGGAAGAGAGACAGTATCCCGGGTGGCTGCCGGGGCTGTGGCCCAGGAGTTTTTAAAGACCTTGGGCATCAGGGTGTTGGCTTATACAGTGGAGATGGGGGGTATCCCCGCCCGTCTGGTGGACCTGGAAAATGCTCAGGACAGCCCATTTGCCTCTCCTGACCCGGAGGCTGTACCTGTCTGGGAAGAACTTGTCCACAAGGTCAGGTCCCAGGGAGACAGCCTGGGAGGCATTGTGGAAATCCGGTCGGATACTCTGTCTGCCGGGCTTGGAGAGCCTGTTTTTGACAAGCTGGATGCCAGACTGGCCTATGCCCTCATGGGGGTGGGTGCTGTCAAGGGCGTGGAGATCGGGGCCGGGTTCGCCGCCGCCAGGAAACGCGGCAGTGAAAATAATGATCAGATGGGAGCTGATGGATTTTCGTCCAACAATGCCGGCGGAGTGCTGGCAGGTATTTCTTCTGGCCAGCCCCTGGTGGTGCGTGCAGCAGTAAAGCCCATTCCTTCCATATCCAGAACCCAGAAAACCATGACTATCCAGGGCAGCGAGACCGAGATAAATATCGGCGGACGGCACGATATAAGCGCTATACCGCGTATTGTTCCTGTGTTGAAGGCTATGGTCATGCTGGTGCTGGCGGACATGGTGCTTTTGCAGAGGGCCGTAAAGACTGCAGACAAAAGATGACAGAAAGCAGACATTAATAACACAGATACAAAACGGAGCTTAGAAGTGCGCAAGACAGCATATTTTATCGAGGGAGACGGTATAGGGCCGGAAGTGTGGCAGGCAGCCAGGCCTGTTCTGGACAAGGCCCTTGAAAAGGCTTACGGCGGCGGGCACAGTCTGGAATGGGTGGAGTTGCTGGCCGGGGAAAAGGCCTATAAAGAGACTGGTGAGTATCTGCCGGCCAGCACCCTGGACACCCTGAGAAGCGCTGAGCTGGCCATAAAGGGTCCTCTGGCCACTCCGGTGGGCGGGGGCTTTCGAAGCTTAAACGTCACTCTGCGCCAGGTCCTGGATCTGTATGCCTGCATCAGGCCGGTACGGTATTTCAAAGGAATAAAGTCCCCTCTAAAGAGGCCGGAACTGGTGGATATGGTGGTCTTCAGGGAGAATACCGAAGATGTCTACGCCGGCATCGAGTGGGCTGCGGGCAGCCCGGAAGCGGAAAAAGTGGCCTCTTTCCTGCGCGATGAAATGAAAGCGGATATCGTTCCCGGGTCAGGCATAGGCATAAAGCCCATTTCAGAGAAGGGCAGCAAGCGCCTGGTGCGCAAGGCCATAGATTATGCCCTGTACAAGAATAGACCCAGTGTGACCCTGGTGCACAAGGGCAATATCATGAAGTACACCGAAGGCGCATTCAGGGCCTGGGGCTATGAACTGGCCAGGGATGAATACCCGGACGCTACCATCACCGAGGACGAGGCCGGGCAGGGTAAAACCGGGCTGATCATCAAGGATCGCATAGCTGATGCCATGTTTCAGCAGGTGCTCTTGAAACCGGAATTATACAGCGTCATAGCCACCACCAATTTAAACGGCGATTATCTTTCGGATGCCCTGGCTGCTCAGGTGGGTGGCCTGGGGCTGGCCCCAGGGGTGAACATGAGCGACAGGCTGGCCTTTTTCGAAGCCACCCACGGTACTGTGCCCGTCTATGCCGGCAAGGACGTGGTCAACCCCGGCAGCCTGATCCTCAGCGGGGCCATGCTCCTGGAGCATGCCGGCTGGGAAAAGGCCTCGGATCTTATTTACGCCTCCATAGAAAAGGTGGTATCCAGCAAAAAGGTCACCCAGGACCTGGCCCGCCAGATACCAGACGCCGTAACTGTGGGCTGCAAAAAGTTCGGCGAACTTATTGGCGAGAACCTATAATCTGATATGTCGGACCTGTCAGACGTGTCGGAGGTGTCGGACTCGTCTGACGGATCAGACTGCTCCCACATGCCGGACTCATGTATATCTTTTGGGATTGATGCGGTACTTTTTGACCTTGTAGTTGATGATGCGGTAGCTCACCTTCAGGTCCCGGGCGGCCTGGAGCATATTGCCCCGGGCCTTTTTCAGGGCGTCGATAATAAGCTCCTGTTCGAACCGGGCCACGGTCTCTACAAAGGGCAGTTCCGTGTCGGTGGCTGTACTTTCAGCGGTCTGCAGGGTAGGGGGCAGGTGGTAGGTGCGGATGACCTCCTCGGAGCACATGAGCACTGCCCTTTCCATGCAGTTGCGCAGTTCACGCACGTTGCCAGGCCAGTGATACTGGATGAGCAGGTCAATGGCCGGGGTGGAAATGCGCTTGATGTTTTTTTCGTATTCCCTGCAAAAGCTCTGTAGAAAGTGTTCTGCCAGGGGGAGAATGTCCTCCCGGCGTTCCCGCAGGGGGGGGATAAAAATGGGAAAGACATTTATGCGGTAGTAAAGGTCCTCCCTGAATGTGCCTTCCTGGATGCGGTTCTCCAGGGGCTGATGCGTGGCGCAGATGATGCGCACATTCACCCTGGTGGTCTTTTCTCCTCCCAGCCGCTGGATTTCCCCGGCCTGGATGGCCCGCAGCAGCTTGGCCTGGGCCTCGGCGCTCAGTTCTCCTATCTCGTCCAGAAAAAGGGTGCCCTGGTGAGCAAGCTCGAAACGCCCTTTCTTCTGCCCCACCGCTCCGGTGAAAGCCCCCCGCTCATATCCGAAAAGCTCGCTTTCAAGCAGTTCCCCGGGCAGGGAGGCGCAATTGAGCTTTATAAATGGTTTGTCCTTTCTGGGGCTCATGCGGTGAATGGCCTCTGCCAGAAGCTCCTTGCCAGTGCCTGATTCTCCCCGGATAAGCACCGTGGCCCGGCTGGGGGCCACCTGCATGACCTGGTTCATGATCATGCTCATGACCTTGGAGGTGGAGATAAGCTGACTCTCGGTCATGCTCTGTCGGGCGGTGTTTATTTCGGCGCTGGTGAACTGGGACAGCTCTTTCTGCCGGCTGACCTCTTCCTGCAGAAAAGAGGTCTGTCTGGCTATGAACATGCCCAGCACCTGCAGAAAGCGGCAGTTGGTTTCCAGTACCGGCAGGTCCCGCAGGTCCATCTCGGCGTTCAAGACTCCCAGAATTTCTACTTCATCTTCCTGACCATGGCGTTTTATGGGCACGGAGATAAAGGACATGCTGGCCAGTTCCTCCGGGGTGCGGTCAAAGGCCAGATTGAGGAAGTTGGGATCATCCTTCATCAGGGGGACAATCATCGGGGACTGTTCCTTGACCACCTGACCTATTATTCCCTGACCGGGCGTGTAGGAGTATTTGGGGGTCTTGGTGAAACCGACATACAGACTGAATTCGATGCTCTGGGTCTTGGGATCGAATATGGCCAGGGAAATGCGCCTGTAACCCATTTCATCAGCTGTGGCCTGCAGAAGGTTTTCCAGCCCCTCGCGCAGCGGTCCCTGCCAGCCGTGATGCATGAGCAGCTTTTCCAGGGTAACCAGGTAATTGTTTTCGGTCATAAGCAGTGTGTTCAGTTTGCCGAAGTCATAAACTCCGCACCCAGCCTGGCGGCCTGAAGATTTGCATCCACAAGCCTGGGAGGCAGTCTTTTCTCTATGCCTTTTAAAAAGATATCCAGTTTCAGATCAAAAAAACCTCCGGCAAAAAAGGCCCCCAATAGGACCGTGTTGGCGGTCTGCACATTGCCTGCCCGGCCGGCCAGTTCGGTGCAGGGTACAAAGTAGGCTTTGCCGGCGCATTCATCCACCTGTTCCCGGATGCTTTCCATTTCCGGATATTTATCCCGGCCCATGGAAACCGAAAGGGGGGGGATAGGGGTGTCGCTGCTCAGAGCCAGCCCTCCGGGGCGCAGGAAGGGCAGGGCCCGCAGAGTCTCCAGGGGTTCGAACCCCAGAAGGATGTCCGCCTCTGCATAAGATATTTTTGGACTCATGTATCCACCCAACAGAACAAAGGAGTGCACCACTCCACCTCTCTGAGCCATGCCGTGAATTTCTCCGGCGGTCACTTCCATGCCGTTTTCCAGGGCGGTTTCCGCCAGGAGCCTGGTGGCTGTCAGGGTGCCCTGGCCGCCCACTCCGGAAAAAAAGATGCGTAACGGTTTCATGTATCAGCTCCTGCTCTCGGGTTTAATGCTGCTGCTAAGCTGGACACAGACCATGCAGCCGGCGCAGTGTACAGGGCTTATGCGGACCTCTTCCCCATCCAGGTAAAAGGCGGGGCAGGCCAGGGAATGCAGGCATTCCAGACTGGACTGGTCCGAAGCGACCACCTTTGCCTTCCGGGTCCTTTTCTGTCCCAGTACCCTGCGGGCGTACAGGGGGCAGGGCTCCTCAGCAATGAGCACCCGGACACCCGGGGCGTCCTTCATCTCGTTTAAGGCCTGGTCCAGGGCCTTCTGGTTCAGGGCCTTGACCTTTTTCACCTGTTCCACTCCGCAGGCCTTGACCAGGGGTTCAATTTCCAGGTGGCCGGGCTTCTTACTGTAAAGGGACTGGTCCACCCCCGGGTGGGGCTGGTGTCCGGTCATGGCCGTGGTCCTGTTGTCCAGGATGACCAGCAGAAGATCGTGCTGGTTGTAGACTGCGTTTACCAGGCCGGTTATTCCGGAATGAAAGAAGGTTGAGTCTCCGATGAAGGCCACAACCGGGTTGTTCACCGCCTTGGACATGCCGCATCCCGAGGATACCGACGAGCCCATGCACAGCAGGAAGTCCGCGGTTTTGAGGGGCGGGAGCATACCCAGGGTGTAGCACCCGATGTCCGAGGAATATATTGCATCATCCCCGAAAATTTTGCGCACCCGGACATATACCGAGCGGTGCGAGCAGCCGGCGCAAAGATTGGGCGGGCGGGCAGGCAGGTTAACCTGCTCAATGCTGCACAAATGCTGTTCCGGCACATCCCGCCCCAGGAAGCGGTGCAGGGCGGCAGTGACCCCGGAGGTGGAATACTCATCAAACAGGGGCAGATCCTGGTTCTTGCCCTGAACATGGGTGGTCAGTCCTCGTTTCTGGCAGACCAGACGGACCTCGTTTTCCAGGATGGGTTCCAGTTCCTCAAGCACCAGAACCCTGTCCAGGTCCTGGAGAAAGTCAGCCACCAGGTCATCAGGGAAGGGGTATCCCAGGCCCAGTTCCAGGACTTTCACCTGCAGTTCCGGATAGAGCTTTAGTACGTCCGAGAGATAAGCCCTGCTGACCCCGGAGACAATTACTCCGTCAGTGCCCTGGCCGTAGACGCGGTTCCAGGGGGAGGAATTTATCTCCGGACGGATTTTTTCCAGGTTGGCCAGCAGCGCTTTGTGTCTGGCTCTGCCTACCGCGGGTACGGATACAAACCGCTGGGGGTTCTTGAGGAACTCTCCCCTGGTCTTAGCCGGGGGCAGGGACCCGAAGGTCACTGGGCCGCGCATGTGGTTGATTCTGGTGGTGGTGCGCAGCATGATGGGCTGCTGCCATCTGGCTGAAAGTTCAAAGGCCTCCCGGGTCATGTCCTTGCATTCCTGGGCTGTGGACGGCTCAAAGCAGGGCAGCCCGGCCAGGCGCACGTAATAGCGGTTGTCCTGCTCATTCTGGCTGGAGTGACACCCCGGATCATCGGCGCACAGGATGACCAGGCCCCCAGGAGTACCGATGTAGGCCAGGGTCATCAATGGGTCTGCAGCCACGTTGACGCCTACATGTTTCATGGTCACCAGGGTGGGGACGCCTCCCAGGGCAGCACCGCCGGCGACCTCCATGGCCACTTTCTCGTTGATGGAGTACTCAAAGTAGTAATCCCCCTTGTCTGAAAGGCGGAAAAAGGTATCCGGGACTTCCGAAGATGGTGTGCCCGGGTAGCAGGAAATAAATCCCACTCCGGCTTCCAGAGCACCCCGGACGATGGCCTCGTTGCCTAAAAGCAGCTCCCTGCCCCCGGCTTCAGGTTCAAGCAGATTCATAAGTCTTAGCTCCCTTGCTGTTCTATCTTTTTTTCCAACCTGTCCATCTTGTAGCGGATAAATCCATCATCTGCACCCTGTGCCTGCTCTTTAAGGGTCTGGTATGACTCCAGTGACTGCTGATAGTTGCCGGCCTGCTCGGCCACAAAGGCCTTCTGAGTATGGTACTGGTTTGCAAACTCCCTGGGGATGCGGTCTGCGGCTTCCTGTAAAATGTCCAGGGCCCGGGAGTAGTCCTGCATGAGCTCATAAGCCTTGGCCCGGCCCAGCAGAGCCAGAGGCTGCAGGGAATCGTCCTTTTGTTCCAGCTGGTTGAAAGACTCTGCGGCCTGCTGGTATTTGCCGGTGTCCATGTAGATGCGGGTAAGTTCCAGCAGAGCCCCGCCCTGCATGGCACCGGGCGCTCCCTCCAGGAAGTTCTCCAGGGCCTGAATTCTTTCCTCCTGGTCCTGCATGGCCAGGATCTCGTTTATTTCTTCCTGGGCCTGCTGCTGGGCCCTTTCTGTAAAAAAGGTGTACCCGGAATATGATGCCGCTCCGATTACCACGGCCACAACCACCGTCAGGATGATTGTCTGATATTCCTGGATTTTGTGCAGCAGAGGATGGGCGGTCTCGTCGGCCTCACTCATGAGTCTGTCCAGGAGCCCCTTTTTCTTGCCAGGGTCTGTCATATGGCCTCCGTAGCTTCTGCCTTTTGTTTTTTGTCAGCCGTCACCTTCTGGAGCATGGCAGCAATGCTCAGGGCAGCCGGGCTCTGGGGATGGGTTTTGACGTAAATATAGCCTTCGTCTCCGGAACGTACGATTTCCGGGTCTATGGGGATGCGTCCCAGGAAGGGGACATTCATTTCCCCGGCCAGGGCCTCGCCTCCCCCGGAGGTGAAGATATCCAGATGTTCGCTGCAGCTGTGGCATACGTATCCGCTCATGTTTTCCACAATTCCGGCAACGGGGATGTCCATGTCCCGGCAGAAGCTTACTGAGCGGCGGACATCATCCACAGCCACCGCCTGGGGGGTGGTGACAATCAGCGCTCCGGTGTCTTTTCCCAGAAGCTGCAGTACGGACATGGGCTCGTCCCCGGTCCCGGGAGGGCAGTCCACTATGAGATAGTCCAGATCACCCCAGGCAACGTCCTGCAGAAATTGACGGATAAGGCCCATCTTGACCGGGCCGCGCCAGATGACCGCATCCTGGTTGCTGGGCAGTAAAAAGCCCAGGGACATGACCCACAGGTTTCTGCTCCAGGGTATGGGCTCCATGAAATCCTTGTCCATGTGGGGTTTTTCCCCGGTGAGGCTTAACAGCCTGGGAATGCTCGGTCCGTGTACGTCCACGTCCAGAAGGCCCACCCGGTAGCCCTGAAGACTGAGTCCCACGGCCATGTTGGCAGCTACTGTACTTTTGCCCACGCCGCCCTTGCCGCTCATGACCACCAGTTTTTTCTTGACTCTGTCCATGCGGCTGCGCAGCTTGGCATCTCTGTCCTGCTTTTCCTTCTGCTTATCTTTAGCGCCGGGACATGTGGGCGCCATTTTCAGGTCTTTCATTTTATCCTCCATAGGTAGCCCCGTTTTGGGGCGGATGCATATTTTGATTTTATCGGTCCTGTTTTTTCCTGTGCACCTCTTTTCTAAGCCAGTCGTGCCAGGGCTCCAGTCCATCCCCGGTTCTTGCCGAGAGGGGGAAAATCTCTATGTTTTTATTTATGCTCCTTGCAAACCCAGAAGCCTTATCCAGGTCAAAGTCCACGTAAGGCAGCAGGTCGGTCTTGTTTAGAAGCAACACCCTGGATTCGGCAAAGATAAGAGGATATTTTTCCGGCTTGTCATCGCCTTCCACCACGCTAAGGATAGTCACCTTGTAATCCTCGCCCACTGAGAATTCAGCCGGACAGACCAGGTTGCCCACGTTTTCCACGAACAGGATGTCGGTCTGTTCCAGGTCCATTTTGCCGGCTGCCTCCTGGATCATGGAACTGTCCAGATGACATCCACCCCCGGTGTTGATCTGCAGCACCTGGGCCCCGGTGGCGGCTATTCTTTCTGCATCGTTGCTGGTTTGCAGATCGCCCTCTATGACCGACATGCTGAATTCGTCTCTCAGCTGATCCAGGGTCTTTTCCAGCAGGGAGGTCTTGCCTGCTCCGGGTGAACTCATGAGGTTGATGACCAGAATGGCCTTTTGCCTGAACATTTCACGCAGCTGGTTGGAAATGCGGTCATTGGCCTCCAGTATATTGCGCAGTACTTTTATCTGCATTTATATTCCCCGGGTTTGATTATTCAACTTCTATTTCCTCAAGTAAAAGTTCCTTGCCGGATATGACTTCATGTCCAAACTCAGCTCCGCAGCTGGTGCAGGTCATGATAAGCAGGTCCCGCTCCTGGGGAGAGAACTCGGTTGCACATTCCCGGCAGCGAACTTTCAAAGGCACTTCCCTGGTTTCCAGGACAGCTCCCTCCAGGGGGGTCTGCCGGGTCAGGGCCTGAAAGGCCGTCTGCAGGGCCTCGGGAACTATGGCCGAGATACGCCCGTAGGATATTTTGACCCGCAACAGCCTGCTGGCGTTGTTTTGAACCATTTCCTGCTCTACTATACGGATCAGGTTCTGGGCTATGGACATTTCGTGCATGGAACCAATTTATATGTTTAAATTGTAAGACCTGATAAACTCGCGGATTCTTTTCTGGGAATCGGCCATGCGGGTTTTCAGGGACTGCTGGTAATTGTCCATGTCCAGGCCGGTCCTGGCCAGGCCGCTTTGCACGGCTGCCCTGGCCACTGCCGGGGCTTCCCATTCTACTATCCTGGGGTCCAGAGGTTTGGGAATCACGTAGTCCGGACCAAAACTCATTTCCTTTACCCCGTAGGCCTCCAGGATTTCATCCGGAACCGGTTCCTTGGCCAGGGCGGCCAGAGAATGCGCGGCAGCCAGCTTCATTTCCTCATTAATACCTCTGGCGCGCACGTCCAGTGCCCCCCGGAAAATGAACGGAAATCCGGATACGTTGTTTACCTGGTTGGGAAAATCGGAGCGACCGGTGCCCATGATACAGTCCGGATCCGCCGCCTTGGCTTCCGGATAGGAAATCTCCGGGTCTGGGTTGGCCATGGCAAAGATTATTGCCGGCCGGGACATGGAGCGGACCATGTCCCGGGTGAGAAGGTCCTTGATTGACAGGCCGATAAAGACGTCTGCTCCCTTGAGGGTCTCCTGGATGCTGCCGGCGTCTTTTGCCTGGGCAAACTGTTTTTTATATGAGTTTAGGTCTCTTCGTCCCTGGTGAATGAGCCCCCGGGAGTCGTACATGAAGATGTTTTCCGCGGGAAGACCCATGCTGACGTAAAAGCGGCAGCAGGAAATGGCAGCAGCTCCCGCCCCGGAGACAACCATTTTTATGTCCTGGATGTTTTTGCCTGTGATTTCCAGGGCGTTTAACAGTCCGGCTCCGGAGATGATGGCCGTGCCGTGCTGATCGTCGTGAAAAACCGGGATGTCCATTTCACGGACAAGTGTCTCCTCTATGTGAAAGCATTCCGGGGACTTGATGTCTTCCAGGTTGATGCCCCCAAAGGTGGGCTCCACCATTTTGACCCACTGGATAAATTTATCCGGATCGCTTATGTTGATGTTCAGGTCATAGACGTCTATATCAGCAAAGGCCTTGAACAGCACCCCCTTGCCTTCCATGACCGGCTTGGCCGCCAGGGGGCCGATGTTGCCCAGGCCCAGGACCGCTGTGCCGTTGGAGATGACCGCCACCAGGTTACCCTTGTTGGTGTAGCTGAAAACCTGGTCCGGTTCCCTGGCTATTTCCAGGCAGGAATTGGCCACTCCAGGGCTGTAGGCCATGGACAGGTGTTTCTGGGTGGTGCAGGGCTTGGCAGGGACAACTTCCAATTTGCCCTTCCTGCCCATGCTGTGGTAGTCAAGGGATTCTTGGGGGGTGAACAGGGGCATTATTTTACCTTTTTACTTTCCTGGGAAAAAAGAGAGTTTCTTTTAAGGCTGCCAGGCAGCAGGTTTAATTTTCGCTTGGGTGCAGACTGATTCGACCACAAACAATCAATATTATGCCAATTATTTTTTCTTATCAAGCTATTATTTAAGCCATAATGTATAAATTTAATAATTTCAATTTCTTGCAGGGATATCTGGATCATCTGGGACTTTTTCGAATGGAACTTGGCCTGGAAAGGATGCAAAAGGCCCTGCAAAGACTTGAGTTCGTGCCTGGGAAGCCACCTTTGGTGCAGGTCATAGGCACCAACGGCAAAGGTTCCACTGCCTCCTACCTGGAAAACCTGGCCAGGAATCACGGTTTAAAAACCGGCATTTACTCCTCCCCACACCTGGTAAGTGTCAAGGAAAGGGTTCTGGTAAACGGGCAAAAGCTTTCAGACCAGACCTGGCTCAAGGCGGCCAACCGGTTGGATAGGGCCTGCGGCGACCTGGAACTTACTTATTTTGAGTTTTTGACCCTGGCTGCGGTGCTCATGTTCCTTGACTCGGGAGTGGAAGTGGCTGTCATGGAAGCCGGTCTGGGAGGCAGATATGACGCTACCACAGCCCTGGAAGCAGGACTGCAGGTGTATACCTGCATAGACATGGACCATACCGGCATCCTGGGAAAGACCATTGAGGAGATAGCCAGGGACAAGGCCATGGCTGTGCGTGCGGATTCAACAGTGATCCTGGGACGGCAGAACTATCCCCTGGCCGCAGACACAGTACAGAGTCTGGCCTCTGAAATCGGATGCACAATCTACCGGGTACAGGACTTTTTTGTACAAAAGGAGGCAGACACGTTTTTTACCGGGGAACCGGAATTTTTTGTGAAAGCAGACTTGCCTGGGCTATGGGGGGATTATCAGCTGCACAACGCTGAGAGCGCTCTTCTGGCCTGGCGGATTCTTTCCAGAAGCCTGGCCCTGGAGATGGATCAGCAGAAGTGCCTGCGTGCCTTGCAGGATACTTTTCTGCCGGGCAGGATGCACGTGGTAAGTAAAGCCCCCTTGATTATCCTGGACGGGGCGCATAACCCCGGGGCTCTGGCCAGGGTGCATTCCTTTCTGCAAAGCCGGGACATAAGGCCAGGGCATATTGTTTTCACCTGCTTGAGGGACAAGGAAATAGAGCCCATGCTGCAGATGCTTGAATGCTTCCAACCAGCCAGGGTGCTGGTCCCGGAAATGAGATTCGGGCCAAGGAGCATGGACAGGGAGGAGCTTTTGCGCCTGATGGGAAATGGAGCAAAGCCCCTGGATGACCTGGAAGGGTTCTTAAGAGGCCTTGTCCCGGGGGACGCCCCGGTACTGGTGTGTGGATCGCTTTATCTGCTGGGGCATGTGTACCGGCTTTTTCCGGAGTGGATGGAGAAAAGAGGAGTCTGAAAGGTCGGACAAGACCGCCAAATTAAATTTCAGGAGGACAACTTGTCAAAGCTTTATCGCAGCCTGCCTGCTGTGGATACTGTCCTGGCCAGGGTGACCCAGGACCCTGAGCTGGCCGGGCTGCCCCGCAACATGCTCCGGGACCTGGTGAATAAATTTCTGGACCTGTGCCGCGGGGAGATCCGCTCCGGGGTCATAACCAGCGAGAGCGACCTGGAAGACGGGGTCCTCTGGCCCAGGCTGCAGGCCTACCTCAGATCACATTCCAGGCCTCATTTCCGGCGGGTCATCAATGCCACCGGGGTGGTGATCCATACCAACCTGGGCCGCTCCATACTCACTGACGATGCTGCCGCTTCCGTGAGCCAAGCTTGCAGGCACTATTCCAACCTGGAATTTTCCCTGGATACAGGCCAGAGGGGCAGCCGCTACTCCCATGTGGAGGAACTGCTGTGCCGCATTTCCGGGGCCGAGGCCGGTCTGGTGGTGAACAACAACGCCGCCGCAGTCCTGCTGGTTCTGGATACCCTGGCAAAGGGCACAGAAGTAGTGGTTTCAAGGAGTCAGCTGGTGGAAATAGGCGGCTCATTCCGCATTCCAGAGGTCATGGCCAAGTCCGGGGCCAAGCTCAAAGAAGTCGGGGCCACCAACCGTACTCACTTGAAGGACTACCGCCGGGCCATCGGCCCTGACACCGGGGCTCTCATGAAAGTGCACACCTCCAATTACCGCATCATCGGGTTCTACAAGGAAGTGCCCCTGAAGGAACTGGTTCAGCTGGGCCGGGAGCATGATCTTCCGGTCATAGAGGACATGGGCAGCGGCAATTTTTTTGACTTTCAGGCCCACGGTTATAACTTCATGCCTGAGCCCACTGTGCAGCAGGTGATCCGTGACGGGGCCTCGGTGGTGTCCTTCAGCGGGGATAAGCTTCTGGGCGGCCCCCAGGCCGGGATTATCCTGGGGGAAAAAAAATATATAGATCCAATCAAGAAAAATCCCATGAACCGGGCCCTGCGCATAGACAAGATGACCCTGGCCGCTTTGGAATCCACACTCAGGATGTACCTGGACCCTGAGCTGGCCAGAAGCAAAATCCCAACCCTGCGCATGATAACCTCCGGGGAGAAGGAGCTGCGGCAAAAAGCCCGCCGGCTTAAAAACCGCATACAGAAAAGCATCCAGGCGGACATGGAAGTTACGGTTTTTCCGGCCCAGTCAAGAGTGGGCGGCGGGGCCTTTCCGGAACAGGATCTGCCCACAACACTGGTGGGGATCAAGGTGGCCGGATTGAGCTGCGAAGACATCCGCAGCAGGCTTTTAAATACTGACCCCCCGCTGGTGGGGAGGGTTGAGGAAGATTTTTTCTGCCTGGATCCCAGAACCATTGACGATTCGGAATTGGGGCTGGTGGTCTCGGTGCTCAAGGATATCCTATAATATTAGCCTATGGTCCGGGGGCTTTGCAAACAGGACGTAAAAACTCACTCCAAGGAAGCGTAAATCAAAACCTATACACTGGTTTGATAACCAGGATATATTCTGTAAAATGCTTTGAATCAGGTTCGGTGTTGTTACGGTT
>PWFB01000169.1 GCA_003553695.1 Desulfonatronospira sp. | reverse complement strand
CTACGTCGCTCAGACAGTTTACGCCCAGTTTGCCGAACCCCCGGCCCCTGGCTTTTGTCCGCAGGTGCTGAATAGTTACAAAATTTTTTGAAAATGTAACTGCAAAAATTCGGAACTAGGACAATAAGCCGTACTTGGAAAACAGATAACCGTTTGATTTTTATGTCATCTGACCTCATTCATCTATCGTCCACCCCATTAAAACCATTGCAGTTTTCATGAAAGAGATTTTTTTTATCTACACCTGATCAAAACTTCAACCATGATTTACAGCCCTGTGAACTTAATCCTTGTTCAAATTTGCTGTCTGGCGTCTTCAGAAAATCTCTTGCCGGGAAGAAGCAGTTGCATCTTGACCGTCCTGTAGCGGAGGTGTATAAATCACAGGCAAGTCAAAAACTGGGAGGAGCGAATATGTTTGGAATCGGCATGACAGAGTTGATAATTATCCTGGTCATTGTCCTGGTTATCTTCGGAGCCAACAAGCTGCCGGAAATCGGCGCCGGGATGGGCAAGGCCATCAAAAACTTCAAGAAAGCAACAACCGAGCCTGAAGAGATAGATGTTACTCCTTCCGGGGAGAAAGACAAGAATAAAGAAAATAAAGAAAATGAAGAAAAAGAAGAAAAGCAGAAAAAAGAATAGTAGTGAAACCTTTATGGGCTCCCTTAAACATGCCCATTCAACATTACCCTCAAAGGACTGATTATACCTGGAGCCAGCAGCTTGTTCTACTTTTTTTTGTTCTTGAAACAAAATCTCAGGCCTAAACCTAGAAACAGATAATGCAGGCCTGAAATCAGGGTTAAGCCGGCCACTACATAAATCAGTATATGTGAGAGAGTATCCAGCAAGGCCTCTTCCAACAACCTGGAGGACATAACCACAAGTACTAGCATGATCTGCGCCAAAGTGTTCAGCTTGCTGTCCAGGGTAGCAGTAATTTTTCCCCGGATATCCATTCTGGCCAAATGCAGGAAGATGAAGCCGCATACAATCACAATCTCCCGGATAATAACCACGCTTACCAGCCACCAGGGAATCCAACCTGAAAGGCCCAGACATATAAACGCAGTCAGCACCAGTAGTTTGTCCGCCAATGGATCAAGGACAGCTCCCAGCCTTGAGCGTTGCTTCATGGTGCGTGCCAGGTAGCCGTCCAGTGCATCTGTTATTCCGGCAAGGATGAATATGGTCAGGGCCAGAAGAAAAGCTTCGTAGATAAAGGCGCCCAGAAATACGGGCACCATTGCGAATCTTGTCAGAGTCAGGGCGTTGGGAACCGTCCAGGAAGAGTTGTAACCGAGAACCGCTTTATACTCCTGCAAACTGCACCTAATCTTGTCGGTTGTTTTCATCTATTGAGTAGTATATCCCTCTGGAAGACAAGTACTCTTCCAGACTTTGCCGTAACAGATCCGGATTCAGAGAGGTAAGACTCCACCCGGCTCTGAAAGATGGGACATCAGTATGAATATATTGAATGCTTCCTTTTTCCACTTTCTGGTCCCAGGAAAGCAAAATTTCGTCAAAATACATGATGGCATCAATGGTAACCCACCCGGTGGTTTTCAGAGTAAAATCCATTGTCATCTGTGACATGACTTCCGGATGTGTGAAAAAGAATGCCCACAGATCAAACCATACCCTGTTAAGATCTCCTCCGGAAACCTCAAAAGATATATCCTTATAGTCTATGGAGCCGCTCCAGCTTCCGTCATGCAGTCGAACAAGAGAAACAGAAGTGTGCGCATCATTGTCAACTTCCACCCCTGTTATCTTCTGCAGGCGCTGCAGCATGCCGAAATCACCAGGACTGGAGCCCCGTGTGCTCAGACCGTATTTCCAGGGCACAGTACTTGTATAATAAACTCCCGTTCTCTGTAGAATATTCCTTAATGTCGCGTTATCGACATTCACCTGGAGATCCATTTGCAGGCTACCATCAACCTCCTCTCTGGAAAAAATCCGGTACCCCATAACAAGGTCGTTGATCTTCCACTCCAGGTGCTCACCGAGAATCTTTTTTCTTTCATCGGACAGTTCTCCAGGGACCATGCGCTGGGATTCCTGAACTACAGCCAGAGAGAAACCCTCTCTCAAGCCCTGTTGCTGTAATTCCTGAATACTTTTGTCCTCATCCAGATCAACATCCACCTGCACTTTCTGCCAGGACAGGACCGGAGTTACTCCCCAGAACAGAAACGCAAGAACAAAAACTGCTATTCTAAAAATCATCAAGTCTTTCTAGTCTCCCATAATAATTAATACTGGGCACCCTTCAGGCATGTTGTCAATTATCTCCTGAAACGCCAGGCTGTCCTTCCAGGAGATAACGAAATCGCTGTCATTTCTTCCGTATGTTCCTTCCGGTTTTATCATGAAGCTGACCGCCACGTACTCATACAGCCTGGTCAGGTCAAGGTAATCGTCCACGCCGATGTAACTTGCATGCCATCTGTCTGCCCCGGTTTCCTTCCCCAGAACAGATGCTCTATACAATATATCCCCTTTGAGGTCCAGCAGTGCCGGAATCAGGGCAGGACTGGCATCCAGGCCCGTGACATCCAGATACACAGGGCAGTAAGCCCTCAGTTCCGTAATTCCAGGGCCGATTTTGTCCTGTCTTCCATTGCCTGGATCCTGGATGAACCCGTAGAATAGAGCCGGCCTTCAGTCCAGTTCATGCTTCCTGTACCAATATAACTCACATAATCTTTTTTATCGCCGGACTCTTTTACTCCTGCCCCGGCCGCAACGACCAGACCTAGCAGCGTGAGTATTGCCAGAAGATATTTCATACACTGCATGCTCCAGATTTAAAAAATAATACGCCGGGCAAAAATAATCAACACCAGTACCTGTAATAGTTGCCGGATATTCAGCTTCTCTCACAGAAATTTCCAACCATGCCCTTAACCTCTGAAAAATCTTCTGCTTTTACCCAGTGTACATCGGTTTCCTTCTTGAACCAGGTCAACTGTCTTTTAGCATAGTCTCTTGTATTTTTGAACCATCTTTGCACACATGTTTCCATATCGGTAACACCAGCCAAAAAGTCCATTACCTCCCTGCACCCGATTCCTGTCATGGCCGGCAGGCTCGGGTTGAAACCGTAAATCCTGCACAAGGCCTGAACCTCCTCAACTGCTCCTGCCTTGAGCATACACTGTATTCTTGCATCCAAGCCATGTACCAAATGTTCCCATTGCGTCAAAACTCCCAGCTTTAATACCCGAAAAAAAGGCCCGCTGGGCTGATGCCTGTGCCAGGTGGTAAGGTTGAATCCTGTAGAGTGATAAACTTCAAGGGCCCTGGTGATTCTATGCCTGTCCCTGGAACTGATCCTGGCGGCATACTCCGGATCGATCCTGCGTAGTTCAACATGCAGGGTTTCAGGACCATCCTCCCGGCAACGCGCCTGCAAATCCCTTCGCACATCCTCCCCCACGGGAGGTATTCGCGCAAGTCCCTGTAACAGGGATCTGAGGTACATCCCCGTACCCCCCACCAGGACTGGCATACCGGATTTTCCGGATACCCTAGCGATACTGTCCCTGGCCATTTCTACAAAACGGCCCGCACTGATGCGCTCCTCGGGTGACAGAAAACCGTAAAGATGATGGGGACAGATCTGGAGTTCATGTTTACCCGGTTGAGCCGTTATTATTGGAACACCCTGATAAACCTGCCTGGAATCAAAGTTTATTATCTGTACAGGAAAAGAGCTGGAAAGCTCCAGGGCCAGTCTGTTTTTACCGCTTCCCGTGGGGCCCAGAATACATATGACTTCAGGCAGTTCTTTTTCCGCTTTTACCACTCATTAATTCCCTGATGCATCTGAAGATATGGAATGTAACCGTTCAGACCTCGTCCCGGCACTTTTTAAGAAGCTCCAGCTGCACGTTCTGGGGTACCAGACCGGTAATATCTCCACCCAGTCTGGCCACGTCCTTGATAAGGGTTGAGCTGATATAGAGCCATTTGTAGTCAGTCATGAGAAAAATGGTCTGAATATTGCGATCCAGTCGTCTGTTCATGAGAGCCATCTGAAATTCATATTCAAAGTCGGCAACAGCACGCATCCCCCGCAATATGGCCTTTGCTTTTTTGGTACGCACATAATCTATTAAAAGCCCTTCAAAAGGTTCTCCAGTTACCTGTGGAAAAGGATCAAAGGCTTGCTGAACCATGTCCACCCGTTCCTGCAGGGAAAAAAGGGGTTTCTTGGGGGAGTGCAGAGCCACTGCGACTACTATTTCATCGAATATATCCAGACCTCTTTTGACCAGACTGACGTGACCGTTGGTAAGTGGGTCGAAAGTGCCTGGATAAACCGCTGTCAACTTGTCTTTTTCCACATCAATATCCTTGTCTGACCATATTGTTTGTCTTTTAAAAGGTCCAGTCCCATATGAATTTTTGGGCTTATTTCAAGCCTGGATTCAACTTCGGCACACAGGATACCCTGAGGCTCAAGCCATCCATGGTCAATGATTCTGGGGAGCACCTGCTCCAGCAGATTCCTGCCGTAGGGGGGATCCACAAACACCAGCTCAAAACCCTGTTTGGCATCTTGGGCCAGAAAAGACGCAGCGTCTTTTCTGATTACACGCGCCAGGCGCATTGGAATCTCAAGCCGCTGCAGATTTTCCTGCAATATTCCGGCAGCCCCGGGTTCATTGTCCACGAACACCGCTTTGCAGGCCCCCCTGCTCAGGGCTTCCAGGCCCAATGCACCACTTCCGGCAAAAAGATCAAGCACCCGTACACGGGACCAGTCTGGGATTTCTCCCTGGAACATGGAGAAAACTGCTTCTCTGACCTTGCCGGTTGCAGGGCGGTATCCCGGACCTGATCCGGTTTTGAGGATTTTCCCTTTGAAGCTTCCAGAAATGATGCGCATTT
>PWFB01000132.1 GCA_003553695.1 Desulfonatronospira sp. | reverse complement strand
GTTTTTTCTTTTGGCAAGGAAATCAAGCAATTATGAGGAGGCGTATCTTAATACGGTGACGAATAATTGTGCAGATTGACGCCGCCAAAAGGGAAAAGAACCGTTTCCGGATGAAAACTAGTTACTCCGCATGCTGTTTTCAAGCTAATCCAACTGATACCCGGAAGCAAATATAAAATAAAGGCAGATCCATGACCAACTATAAAAAGACCTTGAACCTCCCCCAGACAACTTTTCCCATGCGGGCCAACCTGACCCAGAACGAGCCCGGGACCCTGAAGTTCTGGGAGGAATCAGATGCTTACCAACAAATGATCGACGCTGCCCGGGAGGCACCCGGCTATGTCCTGCACGACGGACCTCCATACGCCAACGGCAATATTCACATGGGCACGGCCATGAACAAGGTCCTTAAGGATATAATCGTCAAGTCCAAAAACTTTAACGGGTACCGGGCGGAATACCTCCCGGGATGGGACTGCCACGGCCTGCCCATAGAGCACAAGGTGGATCAGCAGCTGCGGGCCAAGGGCAAGGAAGTGCCCCCCCTGACGGTTCGCCGGCTGTGCCGCGAATATGCAACCAAGTACCTGGGGATACAGCGTAAGGAATTCAAGCGGCTGGGTGTCCTGGGAGTCTGGAATGACCCTTACCAGACCATGCATCCTGAATACGAGGCAGCCACGGCCAGGGAACTGGGGCGCTTCATCCAGAAGGGCCAGGTCATACGCGGCAAAAAGCCCATTTACTGGTGCATTGACTGCCGTACCGCCCTGGCCGAGGCTGAGGTGGAATATGACCAGCATACCTCCCCATCCATCTATGTTTCCTTTCCGGTCAAGGACCCAGGTGTGCAAAAGATTTTTCCCCAGGCTGATCCGGAAATTACTTACGCCCTCATCTGGACCACCACCCCCTGGACCCTGCCCGGGAACATGGCCATAGCCGCTCATCCGGACCTGGAATATTCCCTGGTGCAGGCGGACGGGGCTTTTTATATCCTGGCCAGCGAACTGTTGGAAACCGCAGCCGGAATTTTCGGGTGGGGGGACTGGACCGACACGGCGCGGGTCAGGGGAAGCGCCCTGGAGGGCCTGCAGGCCGGGCATCCATTCCTGGAGCGCGCCTCACCCTTTGTCCTGGCCGGGTACGTAAGCCTGGAAAGCGGTACCGGACTTGTGCATACTGCCCCGGGACACGGGCGCGAGGACTATGAAACAGGCCTTAAGTACGGCCTGGAAGTACTCTCCCCCATGGATGACCACGGGCGTTTTGACGAATCCGTTTCCTTTCTCACCGGCAAAAATGTTCACCAGGCCAATCCCCTGGTTATCTCCAGGCTTGAGGAACTGGGCCTTCTGCCGGCACAGAAAAAGCTGGCCCATTCCTATCCCCACTGCTGGCGCTGCAAGCAGCCGGTAATTTTCCGCGCCACAACTCAGTGGTTTATTACCATGGAGGCCAACTCCCTGCGTCAGAAAGCCCTGGAAGCCATCCAGAGGGAAGTACAGTGGATACCGGCCTGGGGAAAGGAGAGAATCTACTCCATGATAGAGCACCGTCCGGACTGGTGCATCTCCAGGCAGAGGAACTGGGGAGTGCCCATTGTGGCCCTGATCTGCGGCAAATGCGATCATGCCTACACAGACCCGGAATGGTTCTTCTCCATCGTGGACCGATTTGAGAAGCATGAGCGGGGATGCGATTACTGGTTCGAGGCCGGGATAGAGGAGGTGGTTCCCCCGGGTCTCAGCTGCCCTGAATGCGGTTCACAGAAGTGGGAGAAAGAAGACGACATCCTGGACGTGTGGTTTGACTCCGGTACCAGCTTTGCAGCAGTTCTGGAAAAGCGTCCGGAATGCTTTTTCCCGGCGGATATGTATCTGGAAGGAACAGATCAGCACCGGGGATGGTTTCACAGTTCGCTGCTGGCATCCATGGGCACCAGGGGCCGACCCCCTTACAAAACCGTGCTTACCCATGGATATGTGGTGGACGGGGAAGGTCGCAAGATGTCCAAGTCCATCGGCAATGTCATCGCCCCCCAGGAGATTATCGACAAGTACGGGGCGGAAATTCTGCGCATCTGGGTGTCTGCAGTGGATTACCAGGAAGACGTGCGTATTTCCCAGGAGATCCTCACCCGGCTGGTGGATGCCTACCGCCGGATCAGGAACACCTGTCGTTATGTACTGAGCAATCTGTATGATTTCGATCCCCAAAAGGATATGGTGGCCTTCCAGGAGATGCACCCCCTGGATCGATACGCCCTGCATCTGGTCATGGACAAGGATCAGGCCATGCAAAGGGCATATGAGCGCTTCGAGTTCCACAAGGTGTATCACAACCTGCACAACCTGTGCGTGCTGGAACTTTCATCCTTTTACCTGGATATCATAAAGGACAGGCTGTATGTCCCCGCACCAGAAAGCCAGGAACGCAAATCTGCCCAGAGTGCTCTTTATCACGTATTGCAGGTGCTTTTAAAAAACATGCTCCCCATACTCAGCTTTACCGCTGAGGAGATATATGGCCACCTGCCGGAAAAATTAAAGGGCAGGTCGGATACAGTGTTTGGCTGGAGGCCTGCTCTGGATGGTGCGGGCCGCATTGATCCCGTGGAAAAGGAACTCTGGGATATGGTGGGGCGCGTGCGCCAGGAAGTGACCAAAGCCATTGAGCCTTTCAGAAAATCAAAGGAACTTGGACACTCTCTGGACAGCCACGTGATACTCTATCTGGAGGAGGACAAGCTTTCCAGGCTTGCCCAGGTACAGGAGCATTTAAAGGATGTGTTTATCGTGTCCAAGGCCGAGCTCAGGCCCCTGAACGAGGCCGGCCGGGACGGCTTTGTCAGCCGGGAAGAAGAGGGCCTGCATATCGAGGTGCGCAGGGCCCCCGGAAGCAAATGCCCCCGCTGCTGGGTCTACAGTGAGGACCTTGGCCCGGAGGCGGATGCGGAGGCGGTATGCCCCAGGTGCAGCCAGGTGGTGGGCGGTGAATAATTGCGCGTCAACATGTCCTCAACCTTTACGGCCTTAAGGGGCCAGGAGGAAGCAAATGACGGACAGGTATAAACTGGTAATAATTTTGTCTGCAGCGATCCTGGTGCTGGATCAGGTGACCAAGATCTGGATCGAGAGCAGTCTGGCCATGGGGGAGACAAGAACCGTAATTCCTGGTTTTTTCAACCTGGTTTTTGTTCTCAACCCGGGGGCGGCCTTTGGATTTCTGGCGGACCTGGAAGGCAGCCTGAGGACCTATTTTTTCCTCGGGGCCACCGGGCTGGCCGTGGTGCTCATAATTCACCTGCTAAGGACCGTGCAGCGTCAGGATTATTATCTATTCACGGCCCTGGGGCTTATCCTGGGCGGTGCCCTGGGAAACATGATCGACCGCATCCGGCTGGGCATGGTTATCGATTTCCTGGATTTTCACCTGGGCAGCCATCACTGGCCGGCTTTCAACGTGGCGGATATCGCAATCTCCATTGGAGCGGTCCTGCTTATAGTCTCTTTTTATAAGAAAAAGCGTTATGAAGCCGATTCTGATTGAAATTTGGGGTTTAAGCATCTATTCTTTCGGATTTTTCATGGCTGCTGCTTATCTGCTGGCCATGGCCTGGGGCATGCGCGAGGCGGGTCGTAATGGCCTGGATCGCGGGCTGGTACTGGAATTCGGCTTTTATGTGCTCATAGCCGGGCTGGCCGGTTCCAGGCTTTTTTATATCCTTTTGTATCCAGATGAGTTTCCAGGATCCCTGCTGGAGATGCTCAGGTTCTGGGACGGGGGACTGGTGCTCATAGGCGGAGGAATTACCGGTGCCGCCGCCCTTTTGTTTTACCTGACCCTCAGCAGGCAGGATGTCAGGGCCTGGCTGGATGCCCTGGCTCCTGCCGCCGCCCTGGGATTGATAGTGGGCTGGATAGGCTGCATGTTTGCCGGTTGCGGTCATGGCCGCCCCAGTGAAGTTCCCTGGGCAATAACCTATACACATCCCGATTCCATGGGACCTCTTTTTGTGAGTCTGCATCCGGCTCAGCTTTATCATGCCCTGTCCGCCCTGATTATCTTTATTGTGCTGCTTGGCCTGCGGGGCAGGCTGAAACTCAAAGGACAGGTTGCAGGACTTTTTTTGATGATGTATGCTGCAAGCAGTATAGCGGTTGATTTTTACCGTTACGACTACCAGGCCTTGTTCTGGATACTAAGCCCTGTCCAGATGGTGAGCATGGTTTTGCTGGGGTTGGGAGCGGCTCTTCTTTTACACAGGAAAACTTGACCGATTATCAATCGAGTTATTCCAGGAATACACATGTTTGAAATACCAGTAGTCGAGATTTTCAGGACCAGTCCCTGGGCCCTGTTAATACTTATTGTACCCATTTTGCCCAATTTGTGGGCCATATTGCACATATTCCGATGTGATTTCAGTACTGCCCAGGAGAAACTGGCCTGGCTGGGTGTGTCTGTTTTCATCCCCTTTGTCGGGGGGCTTTTGTATCTTTTGGTGGGGCGAAGAAGAGGGACAAAAGTATGTTGATTGTCAAAACTTTTTTGCTGTCGGTGGCCTTATTTGTCCTTAGTGCCTGCGTAACCGGGCAGTCGGACGTGGATCGCATGCAGATGCAGATAAGAATCCTGGAACGTCAGCAGCACCAGGACCGTCAGAAGATGCAGCAGGAGCTGGAAAAATACCAGGAAGAACTGGCTGCAGCCACCAGGGCCATGGAAGAAAGAATATCCGAGGCCGGAAGCCCGGTACAGGCAAGCCAGGCCAATTTGTGGGCCGAACTGGAATCTTTGCGGGTGCAGGTGGCCACCATGAGCGGGAACCTGGACGCCCTGGAGAGGAAGGTATCGCGCATGGGAGAGGACCAGGATATTCCTGAAGAGGTCAAGGCCTTGCAGCAAAGGACAGAAAAACTGGACAGGAATCTGCAGACCATGGCCAGCCAGCTGGGACTGGATCTGCAGGATGAGATGGAAGCAGCGGCCATTGCCGATGACCCAGGCCTAGAGTCCATTGAAGATCCCCAGACTGCCAGAGCTCTTTATCAGCGGGCTCTGGACTCATTTTACGACCGGGAGTACGAGCGGGCTCAGTCCTTATGGGAAGAGTTCGCCGATAATTTTCCCGACCACGCCCTGATTTCCAATGCCTATTTCTGGCAGGGGGAATCTTTTTATCAGATGCAGGAGTATGCCGAAGCAGCCCTGGCCTACCAGGAAGTGATCACCAATTACCCTGACAGCAACAAGATTACCGCCAGCATGCTCAAACAGGGGATGTCCTTTATTAAGCTGGGCAGAAAAGAAGCCGGGCGGATGGTTCTTAATGAACTCCTGGAAGAGTACCCGGACAGTGCCGAGGCCCGAAGGGCCAGGGCATTTATTTCTGAAGAGGACCTGTAACCTGTAAAGAGTCTTGAATATGCAGACCGCCGAAGAATTTTCCAAGATAATTTCCCTGCACTTTTCGCCGGAAGTGGTGCGCAAGCCCATGATGTACAACCTGGCCAAGAAGTTCGACCTGACTTTTAATATTCTCAAGGCCAAAATCAGCCCCAGGGAAGAAGGACATATGATCCTGGAACTGTCCGGAGACCTGGAGGCTTACAAGAAAGGGTTGTCATACCTGCAGGAGCACGGCATAAGTATCAGAGACGTGGCCCAGTCCATGACCCGGGACGAAGCCCTGTGCACTCACTGCGGTGTATGTACGGCCCTTTGCTTCAACAAGGCCCTGAGGCTGGACAAGGCCACCAGGAAGATAATCTTCGACGAAGACAGGTGTACCGCCTGCAGCAACTGCACACGCATTTGCCCGGTTGGAGCGATGCAGGTGGAGTCCAACGGGGATTTCTGAGCAAGGTAGGAAGCTTTCGGGTATATGAACTGGATGGTTGATCTAAAAAACAATCAAGATGACCCCAGCTTTGAGCTGATGATCATTTTGAGAAAATCACGGCGCTGACAGGCTTTTCTTCTCTGAAACACTTGCAATTTGTAAGCTTAAGCTTATATAATCAAGTTAATATCTAACCATTTAACTACTAAAGGAGGCTGGATTATGTTCAAATGGGGAGCACGATCACTTTTGCTTTTGTTTATGACTGCAGTCCTTATGGGGGCCCAGCATGCCCTGGCAGAGACCAGGACCATCATTGAGCCCAGGGCGGACAACTTTATTTTTTATGTGGATAACTCCGGATCCATGATGTTTGACTATGAAGAACTGAAAGAAGACAAGAGCGTGGTGGCCAGGGACACGCTTTTGCAGCTGAACCAGGACATCCCTGAGCTGGACGTCAATTTCGGTGTGTATACTTATGGCCCTTATGAAGAGTACATGAGCCCGTCTTCCTATGATGAATCCGCAGTAGCCGAAGCCTTTGAATCCATTCCGGTGGAGTTCGAAATTTTCGGACGCCGTACTCCCATGGGCCGGGATCTCATCCAGGTCTCGGAAAAGCTGGCCGAGCTTCAGGGGGACATTGCCGTAATCGTGGTCACGGACGGTGAATCCAATATCGGCCCTCACCCCAAGAAGGTAATGGAAGAAATGTACCAGGAGTACGGGGACAGGATCTGCTTTCACTTCATCAGTCTGGCTCAGAGACCGCCCAAGGGGACGGTGAGCAGGGATGAACATGCCTTTGTAGAAGAGCTTGCCGGAATCAACCCCTGTTCGGTAAAAATTGATGCTGACGAACTGCAGAAGGATTTTGTCCGGGCGGACTTTATCCGTGATGTTTTCTACACCGAACGTGAAGAAACCGTCACCCCTGCTCCCGAACCAGAGCCGGAACCTGCACCCGCTGTTGAACCCGATGAAGAAGTCATTGTTTTCTCCAACATCCAGTTTGAGTTTGACAAGTCGGTTATCCGGCCTCAGTATGCTGAAATCCTCAGGGAAGCCGCAAGGCAGATCCTGGACCGCACCGACCCCCATGTGGTGGTTGAAGGACACACCTGCAACATCGGACCCGCAGACTACAATATGGGCCTGTCCCAGAGAAGAGCTGACGCGGTGGCCGACTTCCTGGTTGAACAGGGTGTTGACCAGGATGCAATTGAGACTGAAGCTTATGGCTTGACCAGGCCTGAGTTCGACAACGATACCATGGAAGGACGCCAGCTTAACCGCCGGGTTGAAATGCGTCTGGAATAAGTGTTAAAGGCCCGGGCAGCCCAAGGCTGACCGGGCCTTTTTTTTCAGGTGCGGCACTTCACAGATATGCTGTGAAAAACAGGATGTCATGCCATGAAAAGATTATTTTTATGCCTGCTTGTGGCCATGCCGGGTGTGTTGCTGGCATATCCTCAAGCCGCACAGGGCGATCCGGTGGCCACTCTGGAGCCTGACCACTACCTGCATATCCATTTCAACGAGTTCGCTTTAAAAAGAGTGGACAAGCTCAACCGCAACTATACCGGCACAAAAGATGATCCGCACCTGGAACAGACAGCCAACGGTGTGGTGGGCAGATACAGCAAGGCCATGAAAGATTCCCTGCAGGTTCAGGTTCGTCATACCCAGTCCGAGCTTTCTCCATTTATCGGAGTTATGAAATATACTGAAGTCAGGTACGAGGGTAACGGCCAGTGCCCTGAAAGCATTACCAGTGAGTCCTTTGAAATGGTGCGTGCCCGCAGCGTGACCGAGATATTCAGGCTTGTGCAGGATGAATGGCAGTAATGTCTGGCTTGTGCAGTATTTTTCACCGCAAGAACGGCCAAAACATGGAGAATAAATGACCCGAGTTGCTGTACTGGGCGGCGGGAGCTGGGGGACCACCCTGGCCAATATGCTGAGTGGGAAAGGCCTGGAAGTGGGCCTGTGGATCAGGGAAAAGGAACTGGTGGACGAGATCAGACGAACCCGGGAGAATTCTTTGTTTCTGCCGGGAATCAAGCTTGATTCCAGACTGCAGGTCAGCCAGGATTTAATTGAGGTCATGCAGGGTGCGGATTATTTTCTGGTGGCCATCCCCACCCAGTTCATGCGCCAGGCCCTGCAGGAGGCCAGAGAACTCTTCCCCGGAAGTCCGGTGATAATCTGCGCCAGCAAAGGAGTGGAACTGGTCACCTTAAAGCCTATGTCCGCCGTGGTCCAGGAAAGCCTGCAGGAAAAAGATCCCTTCTACGCCATTATATCCGGCCCTTCATTTGCCGGTGAGGTAAGCAAAAGGCTGCCCACTGCCGTGAGCCTGGGTTGCCGGGATGAGGACCTGGGCCGCCGTGTGCAGGAGCTCATGAGTACGGATTTCTTTCGGGTTTACGCCAATCCTGATTACAAGGGTGTCGAACTTGGCGGGGCCCTTAAAAACATCATGGCCATAGCCGCCGGGATATCCGACGGGCTGGATTTCGGCCATGACGCCAGGGCGGCCCTTATCACCCGGGGCCTGGTGGAGATGGCCCGCCTGGGTGTGGCCCTGGGGGGCAGGGAAAAGACATTTATGGGGCTTTCGGGCATGGGGGACCTGGTGCTGACCTGCACCGGGGATCTGAGCCGCAACCGCCAGGTGGGACTCAAGCTGGGCCGGGGCATGACCCTGGACGAGATCCTGGAAGGCTCCAGGATGGTGGCCGAAGGGGTCAAGACCACAGAATCGGTCTGGCATCTGGCCCAAAAAATGGATGTGGACATGCCCATTACCGAGCAGGTTTACCAGGTGCTCTTCGCCCGCAAGGACCCCAGGGAGGCAGTACAGGATCTCATGTCCCGGGATCTGAAAATGGAGTAAGGATTTGCCGTTCTTGTTTTGATTTTTGCAGTTGTATCTTTTTTGAGGAAGTCTTGCTTTTAAAAGTTATTTCATACCCATACCTTGCCCACTTATTTACCGCTTTTTCCCTGATATTTTTCCTGGTTTCCTGCAAGGGTGATATCCCGCCCCTGGAACGTGAAGAGCATGATCTGCCCCAGGACGCGGAAGTAAGCAGCACAGAACCAGGAAATTACGGCGGAGTGCTGGTGACTGCGGAGTCCCAGCAGCCCAGAACTTTCAATCCCCTGGTGGCCGAAGATGCCTATTCCAGCGAAGCCATCGGCCGTTTTTTAAACGGACTGACCACCTACCATCCCATCAAGGAAAAGGTCGTTCCGGAACTGGCCCGTTCCTGGGAGATCTCCAAGGACAAGCGCACCATAACCATGGAATTGAGGCGAGGGGTACGCTGGAGCGATGGGGAGCCCTTCACTGCTGATGACGTCATCTTTACCTTCAAGGCCCTTTTTGACCAGCGCTACCCCAACCGCTACATGGGCCAGTATACCATCGCCGGCGAGCCCATAGAGTTTGAAAAGCTGGACAGGTACACGGTGCGCTTTACAACTGCCAGGCCATATTCACCTTTTTTATATGTGATCGGCTTTATCGGCATTCTGCCCCGGCATGTGCATCTTGAAGCCTATGAGCAAGGCGAGCTGTTGCAGCAGTGGAGCGTGCGCACGGCCATGCATTCCCCGGAAGAATTCGTGGGTACGGGGCCTTTCAGGGTGCGTTCCTTCCGGCCAGGACAGAGAATAGTTTATGAGCCCAACCCGCATTACTGGCGGGTGGACAGCCAGGGGCAGAGACTGCCCTACGTGGATTACCTTATTACCAGGTATGTTCAGGACCGCAATACTGAAACGGTTCTTTTTGCCTCCGGGCAGATAGATATTGCCTCCATAACCCCGGGGGACGTGGTGGGAGTGCGCAAGAACGCCCCTCTGCACGACTATACCGTGCATCACCGGGGTCCGGCCACGGGCATCAGGTTTTTGTGGTTCAACCAGAAGCCCGGGGAGAGTGAAGCAGGCAAGCCTTTCGTGGAGCCGCACAAACTTGAGTGGTTCACCAGCAGGAAATTCAGGCAGGCCATCCTGCACGGCTTAGATCGGGAAGGTCTAATCCAGAGCGTCTATTTCGGCCGGGCAGAGCTTTTGCATTCCATAATCAGCCCGGCCAACGAGCGCTGGCACAACCCGGATGTTCCCAGGTACCCTTATGACCCGGACCGGGCACTGGAGCTTCTGCGGGAAGAGGGTTTTGAGCTGGACGGGAATGGAGATCTAGTGGACAGTAAGGGCAACCAGGTTTCATTCCAGGTCTATGCTTCGGAAGGCGATGATATCACGCCTCAGATTCTGTCCACATTCAGGGAAAATATGCGCGATCTGGGCATCCGGGTGCGCATCAGGTACCTGGATTTCGGGACTCTGGTGGCCCGGGTGAGCCGTCATTTCGAGTATGAAGGGGCCATGATGGGTTTTACCGGCGGGGCTGATCCCTCAGGGGGGCGGGCTATATACCTCAGCTCCGGGCGTCTGCACCTGTGGAACCCGGAACAGGAAGAACCCCAGACAGACTGGGAGGCCAGGATAGATGAGCTTGTGTACGCCTCGGAGGAGACCTTTGACCTGGAAGAACGGGTAGGCTACGTGCACCAGATGCAGGAGGTCTTTTCAGAAGAACTGCCCCTTTTGTACCTGGTCACGCCTCATGCCTACGTCGGGCTCAAAGACAGGTGGGAAAATGTGCGCATTCCCGCCATGGGCTCAGTAATCTGGAATATTGACGAACTCTACCTGGGCCAGGAGAAGTGATGCTTTCTTTTATCGCCAGGCGCTTTTTGACCATGATTCCTCTTTTGCTGGGCATATCCGTGCTGGTATTTATCCTCATGGCCATTGCCCCAGGGGATTTCCTGGACGTGGCCAGAACCCAGGAGGATATCCCGGCTGAGTACATCGAGCGCATGGAAGAGGAGTTCGCTCTGGGCGAGCCCTGGCATACCAGGTATTTCATCTGGCTGGGCAATGTGGTCCAGGGCAACCTGGGAGAGTCCTGGATTTACCGGGTGCCGGTGACCGAGCTTTTGTGGCAGCGCATACCGGCCACCCTGGTCCTGTCGGCTCTGTCCATCATGTTCGCCCTGTGCGTGGCCATTCCCATGGGGGTGCTGGCGGCCATATACAAAGACTCCATATTCGACCGGGTCAGCTCCATGTTTGCCTATGCCGCCCTGTCCATCCCCGAGTTTTTCCTTGCACTGCTGGCGGTGATGTTTGCGGCCCAGACGGGCTGGTTCCCCACCGGGGGGCTCAGCTCGGTGGAGCATGAGTTCATGTCCTTCTGGGGACGCATGGCCGACTATGCCCATCACCTGGTGCTGCCCACAATAGTTTTGGGCATGGGCAGCGTGGCCAGCTACATGCGTATAATGCGGGCCAACTTCCTGGACTACATCCGCTCCGACTTCGTGACTACGGCCAGGGCCAAGGGAGTGGCCGAAGGACGGGTCATGTTTGTGCATGTCCTGCGAAACGCCATTAACCCCCTGGTGAGCGCATCGGGTTTTATCCTGGCCACCCTTCTGTCCGGTTCCATCCTGGTGGAAAACGTTATGAACTATCCCGGCCTGGGCCAGCTCATCTTCGAGGCCCTCATGCGTCAGGACGAATTCGTGGTTGTGGCCGCGGTGATGATGGGCTGCGTTATGCTCATGCTGGGCAACCTCATAGCCGATCTGCTCCTGGCCTGGTCTGACCCCAGGATCAGGCTGGAAAAGAACTAGGGTCATGCTCAAGCACCTGTTCAAAGAGATTACCAGACGGCCCATGGGGGTGGCCTGTCTGGCCATACTGGCTTTTCTTTACCTGGGCACCATTTTTTCCCAGTTTCTGGCTCCATACCTTCCCACGGACCAGGACCTGGCCAACGCCTATCATCCTCCCACCAGGATTGTCCTTGAGGACTGGAGGCCGCACGTGCAGGTCTACGAGCAGGTGGACCCTGCAGCTGCCAGGTACGAGCCGGTTGAGGGTGAAACCGCACCGGTCAACTTTTTCACCGCTGGAGAGCAGTACCGTTTCTGGGGCCTGGTGCCGGCAGAGATGCGCCTTTTCCAGGTGGAGGAGCCGCACCGTATATATCTTCTGGGCAGCGACGGTACGGGCAGGGATGTCTTTTCCAGGCTTCTCTACGGAGCCCAGGTGTCTCTAAGTATCGGGTTTATCGGCATCTGCATCACCATGACCCTGGGCTTTCTGGTGGGGGGTGTTGCCGGTTATTTCGGTGGTAAGACGGATTTTCTGGCCATGCGTCTGGTGGAATTCATCATCGCCGTACCCTCGCTGTATCTGCTCATAGCCCTGCGCGGCGCCCTGGCGGAACACTTTGAGCCGGAACAGATGTACCTGGTCATAGTCATAATACTGTCCCTCATCGGCTGGGCCGGGGCGGCGCGCATAATCAGGGGCATGGCCCTGTCTCTCAGGCAGCGCCCCTTTGTCCTGGCCGCTGAGGTCATGGGGCAGAGCAGCCTGCGCATACTTTTCCGGCATTTTCTGCCCAACCTGGCCAGCTATCTTTTGGTGGCGGCAACCCTCAGTATTCCGGCCTATATCCTGGCCGAGGCGGCACTCAGTTTTCTGGGGCTGGGCATTCAGGAACCGGGCACCTCCTGGGGGCTCATGCTGCAGCAGGCCCAGGAGCTGAAGGTCTTCACATTGAATATGTGGTGGCTCCTGACCCCGGGGGCAGCCATATTTATTACCGTAATCACCTTCAACATGCTGGGGGACGTGCTGCGAGATATTGTCGACCCCCGGCAGCAGATAGTCAAGCGGTGAGTTTAGTGTCATGGAGCATGGAGTATGGGGCAGGGGGCATGGGGAAGAAGAGAATGATAAATGTAGAATGTAAAGCAGGTAGATGGTAGTTGCCGGGTACAGATCTCCCTGGAACACAATAATACAATGCCAGAAGTTATGGTTAAGCAGGAAGGCACAGATAACAGGTCTGAATCCCGGGGGGATAACCTCCTGGATGTGCGGGACCTGTGCATAGAGTTCGACTCCCATGGTGAGGTGCACCGGGCTGTGGACGGAATTTCTTTTTCCATTGCCCCGGGGAAGGTCCTGGCTGTGGTGGGGGAGTCCGGAAGCGGCAAGAGCGTCACCGGGCTGTCTTTGACCGGACTTCTGCCTCCGCCTCCGGGCTGCCGGGTTAATGGCCAGGTTCTCTACCAGGGCCGCGACCTCCTTGAGTGCAGCCCAAGGGAACTGAGACAATACCGGGGCCGGCAGATAGCTTATATCTTCCAGGAGCCGGGCACCGCCCTGAACCCAGTTTTTACCATAGGCTATCAGATCGCCGAGGCCATCCGGCTGCATCGCCCAGGGATAAAGGACGTCCAGGCAGAAATCATAAAGGCCCTGGACCTGGTGAAGATTCACGACCCTGAAAAGCGTTTCGGGGATTACCCGCATCAGCTGAGCGGCGGCATGCAGCAGCGGGTAATGATAGCCATGGCTCTGGCCTGCAATCCCAGGCTTCTGGTGGCGGACGAGCCCACCACCGCCCTGGACGTGACCATCCAGGCCCAGATAATAAAGCTTCTGGGGGAGCTTCGGGAAAGGCTGGGCATGTCCATAATGCTTATCACCCACAACTTTGGCATCGTGTCCGGGTTTGCAGACAAAGTGGCGGTCATGCGCCACGGCAGGATAGTGGAACAAAAAGAGACGGCAAGGATCCTAAAAAACCCGGAGCATCCTTACACCAGAGCCCTAATTGGCTGCATCCCTGTCCTGGGACGCAAGCTGCACAGGCTGCCTACCATTGAGTCTGAAATTCCGGGGGAAATGGAGATAACAAATGGCTGAAGCGCAGGAGACGCTAAGTAATCATAAAGCGCAGCACCAAGGGGCTGAACCAAACACTGTGGACAAGACTTCCGGAAAAGTTCTTTTGCAAGTGCGAAATCTCAAGGTATATTTTCCTGTTCACGGCGGCCTTTTCAGGCGGATTCGTGGTTATATGCGGGCTGTGGACGATGTCAGTTTTTCAGTGCCACCGGGCTCAACCGTGGGCCTGGTGGGAGAGTCGGGCAGCGGCAAGACAACCATCGGGCGCAGCCTGGTCAGGCTGATCCAGCCCACCGCCGGGGAAATCATTTACAGTGGCCGGGAGATAGGCGGGCTGAGCAAGAGGGATTTTTTTTTCTATCGCAAAAAAATGCAGATGATTTTTCAGGATCCCTTCAATTCCCTCAACCCCAGGATGAGCGTGGAAAAGATCCTCACCGAGCCCCTGGGGATCCACTTTCCCCGTATGAGTGCTGATGAAAGGCATATGCGCTGCTACCGGCTCATGGAGCTGGTAGGGCTCAAGCCTGATCAGCTTCGGCGTTACCCCCACGAGTTCAGCGGGGGGCAGCGCCAGCGCATAGGCATTGCCCGGGCCCTGGCCGTGGAGCCGGAATTCATCATCTGCGACGAGCCGGTAAGCGCCCTGGACGTATCCGTGCAGGCCACCATCGTCAACCTGCTGCAGGACCTGCAGGAAGAACTGGGCCTGACCTACCTGTTCATAGCCCACGACCTGGCAGTGGTGGAGCATATAAGCGATTATGTCCTGGTTATGCACCAGGGAAAAATCGTGGAGCAGGCAAGCGCAGAAGATATTTACAGCGCACCGCAGCATCCCTATACTCGACAGTTGCTGGAAGCGATCCCGCATTTGTAGCAAAGTCCGGGCAATCAAGCTTGAAATGCTTGTTTTACGGTCTGAAACCAAGTTTTTTTCTGCAGCTAATGTAATAAACAAACACTCATGCTGGAACTTTTAAGAATTAAAAATCTTGCCCTTATCCAGGATATGGAGCTGGAATTCGACCCGGGGCTGAACGTGCTTACCGGGGAATCCGGGGCGGGCAAGTCTTTTATCCTCAAGGCCCTGGATTTTATCCTGGGGGAGAAGATGTCCTCGTCCATGGTCCGTTCCGGTCAGGACAAGGCTGTGGTGGAGGCGGTCTTTGTCCTGGACGGGGAGGAATATATCATCAAGCGCGAACTTGCGGCCAGAAATGCGCGCAGCCGCTTTTATCTGAACGATTCCCTGAGTTCCCAGGACCGTATCCAGTCCCTTCGGGACAGCCTGTTGATCTACACCAGCCAGCACGGGCAGCAGAAGCTTTTGAAGCCCGCCTACCATGTAAGGATCCTGGACGGATTTCTGAAAAACCCACAGGCTCTGCAGATAAAAGAGGAACTTCTGGAGAGCATGAATCAGGTCCTGGACAGAAAAAAAGAGATCCAGGCCAGGCTGGCTGAACTGGAAGAAAAAAAAGAACTCCTGGAGTACCAGAAAGCCCGGATTGACGAGGTGGCCCCCGAGGCCGGAGAAGAAGAAAACCTTCTGGCCCGGCGCGACGAGATAAAATCCAGGGTGGACCTGGCCCAGGACGTGCAAAAGGGCCTGGATATTCTGCATGCGCCTCAGAGCAATCTCCTGGAGGGCATGCGTCAGCTCTGCCGTATAGCCGAGCGTATGAAAAATCTGGATCTAGGATATGCCAGGCAGGCCGGGGATCTGGAAAGCGCTATTGCAGCACTGGAGGATTTCGACCGGGTCCTTCGAAGCACCAGGGTGCATGACGAAGAGGCGGAGCTGGAAAAGGTGGAATCCAGGCTCTGGGAATTGAACCAGCTTAAAAGAAGACTTGGACGCAGCCTGGAGGAAATTTTGGACATGGGACGCAAGATCCAGGAGCATCTTTCTTTTCTGGACCAGGGCCGCCTGGACCTGATGCAGCTGGAGCGCCAGGAGGCCAGCCTGGCTCAGGAACTGGGCCAGGCCGCAGTAGCGCTCAACCAGGAGCGCAGGAAATGCGCCGGAGAGCTGGCCTCCAGGCTGGAAAAGGAACTTCAGTGCCTGGGGTTTTCAGAACACGTCCGGGTGGAGTTTGAATTTTCGCCTTTGGAGATTTATCCAGGCATTAATGAAGACAGGCCACGACTTTTGTGGATACCCAACCCGGGCCAGCCGGCCCAGCCCCTGGACAAGATCGCCTCCGGGGGTGAGCTCTCCAGGTTTTTACTGGCCCTGGCGGGGCTGCGCTCGGAAAAAGGCATGCCCACCCTTTTATTTGACGAGGTGGATGCAGGCATCGGGGGGGGGACCATGACCCGGGTGGGACAAAGAATCCAGGAACTGGCCCGCAGCCGGCAGGTGATTCTGATAACCCACTGGCCGCAGCTGGCAGGCCTGGCTGACTGTCATTTTATGGTCCAAAAAGAGGTCTACAGCGATCAGACCTATACCCTGTGCTCCAGGCTGGACCCGGTACAGTCCAGACACGAGCTTGCGCGCATGTCAGGAGAAGACAGATGACTGAAGTCAGAGATCAGAGGTCAGAGATCAGAGATCAGAGGTCAGGGGTCAGGGGTCAGGGGTCAGGGGTCAGGGGTCAGGGGTCAGAAGAGTGAATTCCTGACATTATAACTCTTTGATTTTTCTGGCCTCTGACTTCTGGTGGGAGGGGTCAGAATAACTTTTAACTCGTAAGTTACAACTCTCATGCATAACACCTGTCAGACAAAATCGCGCTTCTGCGACAGAGTCAGGCTTTTGGGCCTGGACTTTGCCGGACACCCGGATTTTGTTCATCTTTACCTTGAGCCGCCTTCCTGGGACTACACCCCGGGACAGTTCGTTATGCTCAGACCTGAAATATGGGTGCAGGACCCGATCTGGCCCAGACCCTTTTCCATTTGTGAGAAGACCCCGGAATACATGCGTATTTTTGTGCAGGTGGTGGGAAGGGGGACCAGTCTTTTGAGCAGTGCTGTACCGGACAGTGAAATCAACATGTGGGGGCCGCTGGGGCGCGGTTTCAGGCTCTCCCTGGATAAACGCTACCTGATCCTGGCCGGAGGCATGGGCATTGCCCCTTTTGTAGGCCTTTGCAAAGAGCATCCCTATCCCGGCAAGCTCAGCCTTATCTTCGGTCATCGCATGGACCGGTCCTGCTATCCCTTTGATGAGCTGCCCGGGGAGATGCAGCGCCAGAGCATGCGCCAGACTAATCAGGAAGACATGGAGCATTTCGGGCGGGTCCTGCAGGAGCAGATAGCCCGCTTTGCTTTCAAAGGAGAGATCCTGGCCTGCGGTCCCATGCCTTTTCTGCAGGTGGTGCATAAGCATGTGCTGGAAACCGGAGCCCCGGCCCAGCTTTCGGTGGAGACCAGAATGGCCTGCGGAGTAGGTGCCTGTCTGGGATGCGTGGTTGAGACCCGCAGCCAGGGTCTGGTACAGAGCTGTGTGCAAGGACCGGTTTTTGATGCAGGGGAACTGGTGCTATAATCATGAATACAAGTGTCGACCTGGGCGGACTTCGCCTGAAAAATCCCATCATGAGCGCATCCGGGACCTTCGGGTACGGCCTGGAGTTTGCCCCCTACGGTGATCTGCAAAAGCTCGGGGCCATCGTGGTCAAGGGCCTGTCCCTGCAGCCGCGCAGCGGCAACCCCCCACCGCGCATTACTGAAACCCCCTGCGGCATGTTAAACGCCATAGGCCTGCAGAATGTGGGGGTGGAAAAATTTCTTAGAGAGAAGCTGCCCTTTCTGCCGGCAGACAAGACCCCGGTAATAGCCAATCTGTATGCCCAGGGTGCCGGGGAATTCGCGGAACTGGCAGCAATCCTGGGGGACGAACCCAAAGTGTCTGCCCTGGAAATAAATATTTCCTGTCCCAATGTGCGCTGCGGCGGGGTGCAGTTCGGCCAGGACCCCGAGGCTGCGGCTTTTGTTACCCGGCAAGTGCGCAGAGCCTGTCCGGATAAGCCCCTGATCATAAAGCTCAGCCCAAACGTTACGGATATCAGGGTCATTGCCCGGTCGGTCCAGGAGGCTGGAGCGGACATCATCTCTTTGATCAACACTCTGGGGGGGATGGCAGTGGACATCCACAGCAGAAAGCCCAGGCTGGCCAATACAGTTGGCGGTCTTTCCGGACCGGCGGTCAAGCCGGTGGCCCTGAAAATGGTCTACGAAGTCTGCGGCGTGGTGGATATCCCGGTCATCGGGCTTGGAGGCATCTGCAGCGCCCGGGACGCTCTGGAATTTATCATGGTGGGCGCTCACGCGGTGCAGATAGGCACGGCCAATTTCATGCGCCCTGATCTGATCTTCGACCTGGTGGACGAACTGCCGGTCCTGCTGGCGGAACTTGGGGTAGAGTCCCTGGAAAAGTTCAGAGGTTCCCTGGAGACTGCATAAGATATTATGCTGCATCCTGGGGGTTGAGCAGACAAGTTACACCGTCTGCTTAGACTTGAAAAAAATCCGGCTCTCAGATAGGTTTACAGTTTGAAAACAAGCTTCACTGCTGGATTTTAAAGGGGTTGTCCTTTACAAGGGACCGGCCTTTTTATTTGCTGTAACCCATTGAACCTTTGCAAGGTTTTGCTGCAAGGCGAAATCTTAAGGAGATAAAATGCCTCAACCCATAAAAGATGCAGCATCCCTGTGCAAGACCATCATGCGCAACGGTTACGACGCATACGTCATTAACGCTCCCCTGCAGAAACGGGCCATGGATGAGGACCACATGGAAGTTGATATCTGCACGGAACTGGACTTTACCGGACTGACCAAGCTTTTCCCCAGCCTGGAGACTTCCGCCGGCCTGGATTTTCTGGGATCATTGCGGCAGGGTCAGGTGATTTTTAATTTTTACCCAGCAGACGTTATAGAAAGTTCGTATACAGACGGCACCATAGCCCGTATGACCCCCAGGCTGGTCAAACGCCTGGAGGAGATGGGGGATTTGCCCCTGACCTGGGCCTGCCCCTATATCCCGGACCCCAGGGCGGTTTACGACGGCTTTGAAGACCTGGATACAGGCAGGGTCACCCTTGAAGGGCTGCCCGACGAGACCCTGAAGAAGGATTACCTGCGGGCCGTCAAGGCCCTGCGTTTTTCTGCCAATTTCGGCCTGCCCATAGAGGGCAACACCTGGCTGGCCATTCTCAGATCTTCCAGGAGGGTTCTGGATTATGTCTCCGTTACTGACCTTATGGATGAATGGCGCAAAGTGGAAGCCGAAAATATGCACAGGTTCGCGGGTCTTTTGTTTGAATCCATGATTCTGCACGGTCTCATCCCGGAGCTTGCCGCTCTAAGCAGGGTGGAGCAGGTGAAAAACCAGGAGGAAGGCCGGGAAAATGTCTGGGAGCATACCCTGGAAGTCATGCGTCATTACCCGGAGGAGCTCCCCTATGACTGGTACGGCACCATGGCCTGCCTGTTTCACGATGTGGGCAAGCTCTTCGCCGCGGAATATTTTCAGGACAAGATCACTTTTTATCAGCACCACCGCATAGGGGCCAAGGTGGCCCGCAAGATTCTTAAGCGGCTCAGGTTCAATACCGATGAGATCGATCTTGTGTGCCACCTGGTGCGCCATCATATGCGCTTTCATTTTATGCTCACGGACCGAGGCATCCGCAGGTTCATGGCCCTGGACGAATACCCCAGGCTCATGGAAATGGTCCGGGCGGACATCAAGGCCAGAGACGGCAGCTACAAGGAATTCAACCACAACCTGAAAATGCTGCAAAAGGCCAAGGTCAGCGAGGATACCCTGGAGCCGCTTTTAAACGGGCATGAGATCATGGAGTTTACCGGCATCAAGCCCGGCCCGGGAGTGGGGGTGATCCGCGAAGCCCTGCTGCAGGCCCAGGCAGCCGGGGACGTGACTTCGGTGCCCGAGGCAATAGAATTTGTCATGCGCTATAAGGAAAAGGAGCACCTGCAATAGAAAACCTGCTGGAACAGGACCGCGAGTCATTGCATAACCTGATCAAAAAGCGCGGGGAACCGGCCTACAGGGCGGATCAACTCTGGCAGTGGATATGGCGGAAAAAGGCCGGGAATTTTCAGGAGATGACCAACATCTCCAAGGCCCTGCGCAGCAGTCTGCAGCAGGAGTTTGTCCTGCAACCACCTGCCGTGGTCCAGAAAAAAGAAGGCATTGACGGTACAGTCAAGCTCCTGCTGGGACTTGATGACCGCCTCTGTATAGAAACGGTCATTATTCCGGAAAAGGGCTACTATACCCAGTGCATTTCCACCCAGGTGGGATGCCCCATGGGATGTGTCTTCTGCAGTACCGGAGGCATGGGGTTCAAGCGCAATCTCACCCCGGGCGAGATAGCCTCCCAGGTTCTCGTGGCAGGCAGGCATCTGGAGGACAAAGGCCTGGACAGCACCCGCTTGACCAATGTGGTGCTCATGGGCATGGGGGAACCGCTTTTAAACTGGGATGCAGTTCATAGAGCCCTGGGCATGATGACGGATCCCCTGGGACCGGGCATCTCCAGGAGAAGGCTCACCCTGTCCACGGTGGGGGTCAGGGGCAGGCTGCAGGAGTTCGGCCGCTCCCGCCTGGGGATGCTGGCTGTTTCCCTGCACGCACCGGATCAGGAACTGCGCCGCCGGCTCATGCCCGGGGCCGCGACCTGGGATATAAAGGATCTGGTCAGCGCTCTGGAGGGATATCCCCTTGCCCCCAGGGAGCGCATCACCATTGAATACGTTCTGTTAAAGGATATAAACGACTCCCCGGCCCAGGCCAGGAGCCTTGTGCGTCTTTTGTCCCGGGTCAAATGCAAGGTGAACCTGCTGGCCTACAACCCCGGGGAGCAGGAAGGATATCAGCCGCCACCGGAGCAGACCATACTGGCGTTTGAGGAAGTGCT
>PWFB01000068.1 GCA_003553695.1 Desulfonatronospira sp. | reverse complement strand
GCTTGGCCTGCAACAGGATTGGGACCTCTGGCATGTCATGAACAGCCCTGAAGCAGAAAATATCAATCGTCTGAAACCAATCCCCAGGAACCAACATTCTTTTGCATAACCTTTTTCATCATTTGCTATATGTTCAGATAACACTTGATGGCTGTAAGTAAGAATAATGTTGGCTCAGCCTAAGGCTATCTTGAAGCAGTAGTCAGAAAGTGAGTTTGAAAGGAATGCCGTTAGAAAGGGTCATTTGATGGGAGGCTGTAACTACCAATGGCCTGGCAACAAGGCCTGGAGACAGTCCCCCGCTATATAATGACTGTACATCTCAACAAAACTTCGCGTTTTTAATCAGGTAACCAACCGGGATAATTTATTTATTTAACCTTGTTGCAATAGGCGCAAGATGTCATCAAGATCTTGTTCACCAAACAACTGCGATCCGGAAGACAGCGGCTCCCATGCCGGGCACTCTCTTTTGCTCAATGCTCCCATAGGCATCTGCACTTTTAAGCCGGAAGGCCGTCTTTTGTCTGCAAACCGGTACTTCTCCTCAATACTCGGCTATGACAATCCGGCTGCATTGAAGGATGCCGTCACAGATATCTCCACTGAAATATTCGTCGACAGCCGGGACTGGAAAAATGTATTCTCCCGGCTGGCCCGGCACGGCCGGGTGTTCAACCATGAGTGCCGCTTTCGCCGCCTCGACGGCTCAGAGGCCTGGGTATCCATAAATGCCAGGCTGATACCACATGAAAATTCCGAGACCCATTATTGCCAGGCCTTCATCACCGATATCACAGATCGCATTGAGAAAGAGCAACGCCTTATTGAGAACGAAGAGAGGTTGACTACAGCTATAGCAGCCATCGAAGAAGGTGTCTGGGACTGGAATATACAAAACAACACCACCTATTTTGATCCCGGATACTTCCTCGTGGCGGGCTATGAGCCGGACGAATTCGCCCATACATATCAGGAATGGGAAAAACGCCTGCACCCGGAAGATGTAGAGCCCTGCAAAGAGGCGATTGCGGATCACTTGGCCGGCAAAACAGAAAAGCTGGATATGGAATTCCGTTTTCGGCATAAGCATGGCGGCTGGCTGTGGATAAGGGGCAGAGGCAGGGTGGTGCAGCGGGATCAATACGGCAATTCCTTGAGGATGGTGGGTACTCATACGGATATCAGCGTCCGTAAAAAGGCTGAAAAAGCACTCCTTGAAAGCGAGGAACGTTTTTTCAAGGCTTTCAATTCCAGTCCAGCAGCCCAAGTCATTTCGGACATCTACACCGGAACAATCATTGACGTAAACAGCCGCTGCCTGGAGTTGACCGGCTACACCAGGGAAGAACTCATTGGTTGGGATGCCAGGAAAATACCTATATGGTCAAGTCCTGCCGAGCGGGACCGTATAATACAAAAACTCAAGCACAAAAAATATTTCAAGGATGAACCCATTGAGTTCAAAACCAGGAAAGGTGAGACCATTATAGCTCTCTGGTCCGCGGAATCAGCTACTCTGGGCGGACGAAAAGTAATGCTGTCCATGTTCTACGATGATACCCAGCGCAGAAAGGCAGAAGAAAAGCTAAAGGACAGCGAAGAAAGATACAAGTACCTGTTGCAGAGTACAGGGCGGATGCAGTCCTTCCAAAATATCATCGGCCGCAGCAGGAAGATGCAGCATATATTCGCGCTGATACAGCAGATTGCAGGTGTAGACACCACTGTCCTGGTAACCGGAGAGACCGGGACCGGAAAGGAACTTATTGTGGATGCACTGCATGCCCTGAGCCATCGAAGTCAGGCACCGCTGATCAAAGTCAACTGCCTTACCCTTTCCGAAGAACTTCTGGAAAGCGAGCTTTTCGGACATGTCCGCGGTGCTTTTACCGGAGCCTATTTCGACAAGACAGGCAGGGTGGAGGCAGCCGAAGGCGGCACGCTTTTTCTGGATGAAGTGGGAGACATCTCTCCCCGTATTCAATTAAAGCTCCTGCGTTTTCTCCAGGAAAGAGAATACGAACGGGTGGGCGAATCCATTTCCCGCAAGGCCGATGTGCGTGTTGTGGCAGCCACCAATGCAGACCTTGCGGAAAGGGTGGACGAGGGAACATTTCGCAAGGATCTGTATTACCGGCTCAAGGTGATGTCCATCCATGTCCCCCCGCTGCAGGAAAGACGCGAGGATATACCTCAGCTTATCGAGCATTACTGCAGGCATTTCAGGGAAAAATTCGATAAACCAGTCAAGAGGGTTCTGCCCAGGGCCATGCGTATACTGATGGACCACTCCTGGCCTGGAAACGTGCGGGAACTGGAGCATGCCCTGGAGCACGGGGTACTTCTCTGCCCCGGGGAACAGCTCGGTATGGAGCACCTGCCCAGGGAGCTCCTGGACCATCATGAGCAGGTTGGCCAACGCAAAAATTTCGGAGTCCTGGATCGAGAAATGCTTATCCAGGCCCTGCAGGAGGCGCAAGGAAACAAGACCAGGGCAGCAAGAAATCTGGGGATTTCCCGCCGGACCATATACCGCAAGCTCCATGAGCACGGCCTGCTGCACTCTTCTTCCTGACTGACCCTGCAACCTATCTTTACGCATCAGCATACATAAAAAAACCTTCAGGCCCAGGATGATGCTGCTTCAAAAAGTAAAAAAATTCACCACCTGCTGAAGCTGGACAATCTAGCGTCTGGTTGCAGTAAAAATACAGCCGCCTTTAAAGGGGTCGGATGTCAGCAAAATAAAAGCGTTAAAAAGATAGCTTTGTGGGCTGAAGTCCTTCTTCCAATTTATTGCAGATGCACCGTTAAAGACCCATGCTAACCTGTTGTGTGTCATGATGTGCCATGTTGTAGCAAAAATGTGTCACAAGAAAGCAGATCCCAAAGTATTACTTACCCCTGTCAGTCCGCTATCGACAAGAAAAATTTCATCCTGAGCTGCAACCACTGGTGTGTCATGACAATATAACCGAAAACATCCAGTCTACAGAAAAATGTCCCCTGTCATGACAAACACTACCCTCGCCTGAATCAGCCATCTCTTTCATCTCTGGTATATGTTTTGCAATAGATAAAACGTAACTGTTCACCATGATAATTGGTTTTATCGGGGTCGGTATCGAAGCTGTTGGGGAACGCCCCACGCAACTTTGTTTTTCGGTTTTCTATCGAACCCGATACTGATACCGACCTCGACACCGATGGCCAGAACAAGAGTACACACAAAATGTGCTGAACAGTTACGATAAAACATACATTTACCACCAGACAAAGGAGTAATGCCATGAACACTTCAGCTCTGTCTGTCCATCCTGCAACAAATACTGCACTCCCGGCAATCAGTTCCAACTGCATTGACTGCCCGGACTACGATTGCTCCGACAACCCGGTTAACGGCTTGTTTCGTCTTGATATATCCCTTAAGGGTCCCCTGGACTGGCCTCCATATATGGCCAGGCTGTACTGCAAGAATCAAATGCTTGGAAGATTTTTAATCAAATTAAACAGGGTGATACGCTCAAATGATATCAAACTTTCCGGCAGAATTAATGTTCGATATGGCGACATTCTTGAATGGAACAACGGAGGAATAAGAGGCCTGGGGTTTATCAGCGAAAACGGGGTGTTGAAAAGACTGGACATGCTGGAAGCCAGCATCCACTTCCGGAAAGCTTTGATAGAATATCTGCGGACCAGAAGTATTGCCTGCATAAAGCCTTATATTCTGGAGCTTTGATGATGTTTTTAGAACTTGTCAAACAAATCAGGATCTGGCGCTGCAAAGAAAAATAATTTTTATCTGCAGCAAAAGACACATTGCCAGGAGGACAGCATGTTAAAAGTAACCATTAAAACTTATGCGTTGGAGTTTTGCAGCAAATATTTGCCCGATATCCTTCCACCATCAGCAATCAACCTGGACTTTAATAATGATAAATGGGAAATAGGCTCGGAGGCAATACCTGTAATGGACAGGACGGGTACCATTATGGCAATAAACGATGAGCTTGAATTAAGCATGGAAAATCTGAATCCAGGACAGATAATAGTGAGGAATACTGATATAAAGGTGTTTCTTTATTATGATGAAGAAGAAACTTACGCTTTATACTACTACTATCGTCCCCTTAAAAGCAGTTACATACACAATATCTGGCACACATCAGAAATGATAGATATCAGCAGAATAAAAATAGTCTGTGAAAGAGTCAATCTTGAAGACAGGTATGTTGATTTTTTTGCAGGAATTAAATACAGGGACAAACGTCCTGACATGGAAGACTATGATAGTGGAACACCATGGCAAGGACATTATGGGCCCTTCAAAATAAATAACTCACCATTTGATAAAATGATTATCAAAAAAACTCCGGGAAAAATATTGAGTTCTACACTATGATGTAACTGCAATAAATCGAAATATGCAGAATTCAGACTGGGTTAGGTAACTGTGGATATGTCTTTTCTCAGTGTGGTATGCATTTGAACAAACTTGAACACCATGCCAAGAATAGTGCTCCTTGACACACAGCTCCGGGTCTTGGCTGTCCGCAGACGCACCGCAGCAAATGTTGATTCTATGATTTCACCTGCACCCGTCTGGATTTTTCGCCTGGGTAGATACCCATTGCGGATAATTGAGCGCTTGCAGTCAATAGCAGGGAATTCCTGCTGTAAAAGAAGCTGAAGATCGGCTTCCACTGCCCGGGCTATCAACTGCCGGGTTCCTTCTCGAATTAATTCAGTCAATGGGTCCCTTACCTGTTGCCGATTGGTCTGGTTATGAGTAGAGTCTTCCATGTGGCGTATCCTCCTGCGTGCTGGATGTCTGTGGTTATTCATTTCCAACCAAGTTACGCCATCCTTGAATCATCTGCAAACACCGCTTTTGGTTATAACTCCTTTAAAATGTAATCTTTAGCTACAGCTGAACGGTTACGTTTTTTGCTGTATCTTGGCCAAAATCCGCAAACAAAGAATAGAAAGGATATGAACAGCACACCTTTCAAGGACTACTACCGGATTCTCAGAGTGAGCCCGGAGGCCTCCCCGGATGAGATCAAGAAAGCCTATCGCAAGCTGGCCTTTGAATACCACCCGGATCGGAATACCGAGCAAAGGGAGCAGGCGGAAAACAAGTTTAAAGAGAT
>PWFB01000165.1 GCA_003553695.1 Desulfonatronospira sp. | reverse complement strand
CCAATAGCCATAGGCCGCCTGGAGAGGTTCGTGGCGGATAACTATTACGCCCACACCTCATGCGAGGAAGAGACCGGTGCAGATTCCTGTGTTCCCATTGATGAGAGCCTGAAAGTGGCCGCCATAGGTTCCGGACCAAGCAGCCTGACCCTGGCCGGATATCTGGCCGCCAACGGGGTCAAGGTGAGCGTGTTTGAAGCCCTGCACTCCCCGGGCGGGGTTTTATTGTACGGCATCCCGGAGTTCAGACTGCCCAAGTCCGTGGTGCAAAGGGAGATAGATTCCCTGAAAAACCTGCAGGTTGATTTTTTCTGCAACTACGTGGGCGGAAAAAGCGTGACCCTGCCAGAGCTGTTTCAGCAGGGGTACAAGGCGGTTTTTGTGGGAGTGGGCGCCGGCCTGCCCAAATTCATGAACCTGCCCGGGGAAAATCTCATCGGCATTTACTCTGCCAACGAGTATCTCACCCGGGTCAATCTCATGTTGGGTTACAAGTTCCCGGAATACGACACCCCAGTTCCCCCGGGCAGAAACGTGGTGGTTATCGGCGGGGGCAACGTGGCCATGGACTCGGCCAGAACCGCTCTGCGGCTGGGTGCGGAAAAGGTGCGGGTTGTTTACCGGCGCACCAAGGGGGAAATGCCGGCCCGGCAGGAAGAACTGGAACATGCCCTGGAAGAGGGTATTGAGCTGGAGATTCTTTCCTCTCCCCTGTCCTTTCACGGCGATGAACAGGGAGTGTTAAACAAGGTGGTCCTGCAGCGTATGGAACTGGGAAAGCCTGATGAGTCCGGGCGCAGAAAGCCTGTACCCATAGAAGGCGATATTTTTTCGCTGGATACAGACCTGGCCATTATGGCCGTAGGTACAGGGGCCAACATGGTTCTGACCCAGAGCACCCCGGAACTGGAGCTCAACGAGAGGGGCTATGTATGGGCCGACCCTGAAAACGGGGAGACCAGCATGAACATGGTCTTTGCCGGGGGGGACATCGTTACCGGGGCCGCTACCGTTGTGGAAGCCATGGGCGCAGGCAGGCGCTCGGCCAGGGCAATCCTGCAAAGGCTCAAGGGATAGTTTATGGCGCATATAGCGGGGGTGAAATTCAGAGACCAGGGCCAGATTTATTTCTTCCAGGCCTCTCCTTTTGTGGTGCAGCCCGGGGACGCGGTCATGGTCAAGACCCAGGAGGGACTGGGTCTGGCCAGCGTGGTTCAGGTAAAGGACACCCTGCCGGAAGGCTTTGTTCTGGAGGATTTAAAGCCCATATTCAGGCTGGCCAATGAAGAGGATTTCAAGGTCCAGGAAGAAAACAGGGAGCTTGGGCGGGAGGCCTTTGCCTATTGCAGAAAATGCCTGGCAGAGCACAATCTGGATATGAAGCTGGTTGACGTGGAAGTCTTTTTCGACCGCAGCAAGATAGTCTTTTATTTTACAGCTCCCGGCCGGGTGGACTTCAGAGACCTGGTCAAGGAACTGGTCAAGGTCTACCGTACCAGAATTGAGCTGCGTCAGATCGGGGTCAGGCACGAGACCCAGATGGTGGGCGCTCTGGGCAATTGCGGCCAGGTATGCTGCTGCCGTCGGTTCATGCGTCAGTTTGCCCCGGTGACCATCAAGATGGCCAAGGATCAGAACCTTTTTTTAAATCCAGCCAAAATATCCGGGGTTTGCGGCCGGCTTTTGTGCTGCCTCAATTTTGAACAGCCTCACTATGCTCAGTTTCAAAAAAAATTGCCCAAGATGGGTAAAAGGTACAAGTGCAGGGATGGCTACCTAAGGGTCATCCGGGCCAATCTGTTTCGGGAAAGCCTCACTGTCCTGGACGAGGAAGGCACGGAAAAGGAGATCCCCCTGCAGGACTGGACTCAGATGCTGCACAAGCCGGATAAAAAGAAGGAAAACAAGTAGGATATACTTGCTTGGAACCGGGATGGGGCCTGGCCCGCACCAGGCCTTTGAAAAAACATGCAGGAGGCGTGCAAGTTGGATAGCTTTTTTGTTTCCACTCCCATATATTACGTCAATGCCCGGCCGCACCTGGGCCATGCCTACACCACCATCGTGGCCGACAGCGTAAACCGCCTGCACCGTCTGCGGCAGCAAGACACCTTTTTTCTCACCGGCACCGATGAGCACGGGGACAAGATAGTGGAAGCAGCTGAGAAAAACGGCCAGGCCCCCAAGGAATACGCAGACAGGATAAGCGCTTTGTTCAAAGAGACCTGGCCATGGCTGGAAGTGGAGAACTCGGCCTTTATCCGCACCACTGACCCGGCACATGTAAAATGCGTGCAGCGGTTTCTAAGTACAGTCTACGAGAAAGGGGATATATATTTCGGGGAGTACGGGGGGCATTACTGCTTCGGGTGCGAGTGCTTCTACATGGAAAAAGAACTCCAGGACGGACTTTGCCCGGATCATCTGGAAAAGCCCAGATACCTCAAGGAAGAAAATTATTTCTTCCGCATGACCGACTATCTCCCTGCCCTCAAGGAACATATCCTGAACAACCCCGATTTTATTCAGCCGGAAAGGTATAAAAACGAGGTTCTGGGCATGCTGGGGGAGGATCTGACAGACCTGTGCATCTCCAGGCCCAAATCCAGGCTGACCTGGGGCATAGAGCTGCCTTTTGACAGCAATTTTGTAACCTATGTCTGGTTCGACGCTCTGATAAACTACATCTCCGCCCTGGGCTGGCCTGACGGGGAGGTCTTCAAAAAATACTGGCCCGGAGCACATCATCTGGTGGCCAAGGACATCCTCAAGCCCCACGCAGTATTCTGGCCCACCATGCTCATGTCCGCAGGGGTTGACCTGTACCGGGGGCTGCGGGTGCACGGTTACTGGACGGTGCAGGAGGCCAAGATGTCCAAGAGCCTGGGCAACGTGGTCCAGCCCATGGACATGGTGGATAAGTACGGCCTGGCTCCATTTCGCTATTTTCTCCTGCGGGAGATGCAGTTCGGCCTGGATGCCAGCTTCTCCGAAGAGGCCCTGGTGAACAGGCTCAATTCGGACCTGGCCAATGATCTGGGCAATCTGTGCAGCCGCACCCTGGCCATGACCAACAAGTATTTCCAGGGCCTGGTACCGGAGATGTCCACCCTTGCAGACGAGGATCAGGAAGTGGTGGACGCCGGGCAGGCTGCCATGGACGAGTACATGCGCCTGTTCGGCGACTTTCAGTTTTCCAGGGGCCTCGGCGTGCTCTGGGGCTTTATCGGCAGGTTGAACAAATATGTGGATGCAAGCGCCCCCTGGGTGCTTTACAAGGAGGGGCAGACTGAGCGGCTGCAAAATGTCATGTATATCCTGCTTGAGGGCCTGCGCAAAATAGCCCTGCACCTGTGGCCGGTGATGCCGTCCAGTTCGGAAGAACTGCTTAGTCAGCTGGGCACCGGTTTTGACCTGCACAAAGTGGATCTGGAGCAGGAGGCCGGGCACTGGTCAGGACTTAAGCCTGGAGTCCGGGTGGCTAAAAAGTCCAATCTGTTTCCGCGCCGGGAACTCGAGCTTAAGCAGGAGGCTGGCAAAGCGAAACAAGATGGGGAAAAAGCTGCAGAGTCACCGGAATCCAGTGAGGTAAGCTTTGAAGATTTTCAGAAAATGCAGCTGGTCACCGGCAGGGTGTTGCAGGCGGAGAAGGTCGAAGGGGCGGACAGGCTGCTCAAGCTTGAGGTGGACATCGGCGAAGAAAAGCCGCGCTGTATAGTGGCCGGGCTGGCAAAGCACTTTTATCCCGCTGACATGCAGGGACGTCAGGTGGTGGTCCTGGCCAACCTGACTCCTAGGAAGATACGGGGGGTTATGTCCCACGGCATGATCCTGGCGGTGCATCAGGGAGCGGACATGGCCTTATTGTCCAGCACAAAGGAAACGCAGCCCGGAAGCCGGGTAAGCTGACCAAGAAAATCCCATGCACAAGGTTTACGAGGTCATAAACGACCTCTACGATTCCCTGCACTACGTATGGGAGCATGATCGCACCCGGCAGACAATCACCACCCTGCTCATCGGTACATTCCTGGTGACCCTGAGCCTGACCGAGCTCAATCGTTTCGGGCTGCTACCCCAACCCCTTGGAGAAAGTCTTCCCACCAACCCATTCTATTCAGTCAAGCTGGCCTTTACCCTTTTGCTGGTAAATGAGCTCATTGCGCTGATATTTATTCTTCCGTGCTCGGTATCCAGGGCAGTGGGCAAACAGCTGGAGATCCTGTGCCTAATATTTCTAAGGAATGCCTTCAAGGAGCTGAGTTATTTTCCGGAGCCCGTTGTCCTTGTGGAGCAGCTGGATGCGGTGTTGCGCATCGGGGCCAATGCATTGGGGGCAGTGATCATATTTGTTCTTCTGCACCTTTATTACCGGCAGTATGTTAAGCGAAGCGGCAAGTCTTCTCAGGGCCAGAGAGTGTACAGGTTCATATCGGTGAAAAAGCTGGTGTCCATGGTCCTGCTGGCCATATTTACCATTCTGGGCATATATCACCTGAGCATTATGTGGATGTATGGGGAAGGAATCCCTTTTTTTGCCGAGATATACACTATTCTGGTCTTCAGCGATGTCCTGCTGGTACTGGTGGCCAACCGCTTTTTTCCCGGATTCAATGATATCTTCCGCAATTCCGGTTTTGCAGTTTCCACCCTGCTTATGCGGCTCAGTCTGACTGCCCCTGCCTTTCTAAACGTGTTTATAGGCATAGGGGCGGCCCTTTTCGCCCTGCTTCTGGCCATGGCCTACAGGCGAAGCACTTCGGATAGACCCTGAATCCCCTGATCCTTAATCCTCTTAACCCTTTTTTGCCTGGTTGCGGCGGCTCTGCCTCTGCTGGGCCTGGTACATGAAGGTCCTGATGGCCAGTTCCCGGTTGGGCTGAATGGAGCCGTCATAGGAGGCGTCCAGGTAGGGGACCTTTTTTTCCAGCAGGATGGGCTTCAGAATGGCCGAGCAGATGGTGCTGGGCATGCAGGTAAAGGGAAATACGTTGACCACTCCGTCATAGTTTTCATGCACGTATTCCAGTGCCCCGCCGATGCTTATGGCCGCTTCGGTGCCGATGTCGAAGTTGAACAGGCGGTCGTTGTCCAGACGGTTTTCCAGGCTGGCGATGCGGTGATCCTCGTGGATATCCAGGTGTTTGCGGGCCCGGGCATAGGTCTGGTCCTGACGCCATAGCTGGTATTTGATCTCGATCTG
>PWFB01000109.1 GCA_003553695.1 Desulfonatronospira sp. | reverse complement strand
GGCATCCGGTGGCCTCCAGCCTGTGCATCCGGGCCCGGGTAAAATACTGGTATTTGGGCCGTATTTCCTCGGGCATGTCTATGTATTCGATATCCGTTTCCCGGCCCAGGGCTTTGAACACTGCCCCGGCCAGGTCATTCCAGGACTCGGCCCGCCCGGAACCCAGATTGAAAACCCCGTTTACTTCCTGGTGCTCCAGAAGCCAGCTCATGGCCTCCAGACAGTCCTTGAGGTAAATAAAGTCTCTTTTCTGCTCTCCGTGCTCATAGTCAGGATGATAGGATTTGAAAAGCCGCACCCTCCCCGTTTGCTTCACCTGGAAATAGGCCTTGCGCACCACGCTCTGCATGTCTTCCTTGTGATACTCGTTGGGGCCGTAAACATTAAAGAACTTGAGCCCTACAGCCCTGTCCAGCCACCCCTGGGCATGCATCCAAAGATCAAAAAGCTGCTTGGAGTAGCCGTACATGTTCAGGGGCTGCAAATCCAGCATATTTTCCGGGTCATCACTGAAACCACGGCTGCCGTCCCCGTAGGTTGCCGCACTGCTGGCGTATATAAACCTGGAACCGCTACACCTGCAGTACCTGGCCAGCCTCTGGGAATAAATAAAGTTGTTGTGCATGAGGTAATCAGCATCCTTTTCCGTGGTGGAAGAACAGGCACCCATGTGGATGACGCCTTCAACCCGGCCGTAAACACCATTTTCCAGCCTGTCCAGAAAACAGTCCTTATGCTCAAAATCCCGGAACCTTAAATTGACCAGATTCTTCCATTTTTCGCCGTGGCCCAGGCGGTCCACAATAAGGATGTCCTGCACCCCCATGCTGTTCAGCTTCCAGACAAATCCGCTGCCGATGAATCCGGCTCCTCCGGTCACAATATACACTTGCCGGTCTCCTTGTTTTTAGCTCCAGAATATTGCGGGCATCACGCTTTAATTTTTTTGTCCCGTAAATCCGGCGGGAACACTGAACCACCAGTCTTGAAAAGCCTTCTTCAGCAACAGTCAAGCCTCGAAATCTGAAAGTACCTGCTGCCCTGTAACCATAAGGGCTTAAAGTTTTTTCTGCTGTTCCTCAAGTATTTTGAGAGTTAAAAATTTTGAGCCTGCAATATCTCTTCCCCGGGCCAGCCTTTATTTCACAGGAGTTTGTCCGGGATTATCCTCCCGGCCAGGGCCTGTCGGTCTCGAAGCATACCGGCGATACGGCCGGATGAAAAAGGGCTGCTCATTAAAAGCTGTGCCGGGAAGACTTTAAATTGCAGGAAGGGGGCTTGAATTTCTCATTTCAATGCATTATAGTATAAAGTGACGTATAGTTGAAGCTTACATATCGAGGGCAAGACAACCTGCATGCCCCGGCTTCGTTTCTTATAACTGCTTCAAATTCATCCCTGTACCCTGGGCAAACATACAAGGCGGTATCATTATGCGTACACTGCTGGTATATCCTCAGTATCCCGATACGTTCTGGAGCTTCAAGCATGCTCTGCGCTTTATTTCCAAAAAAGCGGCCTACCCGCCCACCGGCCTTCTCACCGTAGCAGCCATGCTCCCTGGAGACTGGGAAAAACGGGTCGTGGATCTCAATGTGCGGAACCTCAGCGATTCGGACATCGACTGGGCGGACATGGTTCTGGTCAGTGCCATGCTGGTCCAGGACACAAGCGCCAGGGAAGTCATACGCCGCAGCAAGGAAAAGGGGAAAACAGTTGTGGCCGGCGGCCCGGCCTTCACCTCTCAGCCTGAAAGCTACCCCGAGGTGGACCACCTGGTCCTCAACGAGGCAGAAACAACCCTGCCCCTGTTCCTGCAGGACCTGGAAAAGGGTACCCCGGAACGGATATACAGCTCCCAGGAGCGCCCCGCCCTGGACCGCACCCCTGTACCGGACTGGTCCCTCATCGACATGCGTAACTACGCCTCCATGGCCATCCAGTATTCCAGGGGATGTCCTTACCAGTGTGAATTCTGCGACATAGTAATAATGAACGGCCGCCGTCCCCGGACCAAGTCCCCGGAACAGATGATAAAAGAGTTGGAGACCCTGTACAATGCCGGCTGGCGAGGTTCCCTGTTTATAGTGGACGACAACTTCATCGGCAACAAGCGCAAAGTCAAAAAAATGCTTGCCAGCCTCAAAGAGTGGCAGGCTGAGCACGATTACCCCTTTGTTCTTTTTACCGAGGCCAGTGTGGAGCTGGCCGACGACCAGGAACTTATGGACCTCATGCGCTGGTCCAATTTCAACAAGGTCTTTCTGGGGCTGGAGACCCCCAACAAGGAGAGTCTGCAGGAATGCGGCAAAAGCCAGAACAGCAGCCGGGACCTTGTCCAGGCGGTGGAGACCATTCACCGGAACGGCATGCTGGTCATGGGCGGTTTCATCGTGGGCTTTGACAACGACAACGAAAGCATATTCGAATCACAGATCCGCTTCATTCAGCAAAGCGGGGTGGTCACGGCCATGGTGGGTCTTCTGGGTGCCCTGCCCCGGACCAGACTCTGGGAGCGCCTGCAGAAGGAAGGACGCCTGCTGCATGCTCCCACAGGTGAAAACACGGACGGCAGCCTGAACTTCATACCCAGGATGGGCACGGAACCCCTGCTGGCCGGCTACAGGGACATCGTGTCCACCATTTATTCCCCCAAATACTATTACCAGCGTATTGAGACCTTTCTCAAGAGCTACAGGCCTACATCCCGGTCCCGGATCAACCGCCACGACATAATCGCCCTGTTGCGGAGCATCTGGCGCATAGGGATCTTTTCCAGAAGTGCGCCCTGGTTCTGGAAAGTGCTTATAAAAACCGCGGTCACCAAGACCCGGGCCCTGCCTGAGGTGGTGGAACTGAGCATCTTCGGGCATCACTTCCAGCGCATCTACAAGCGCTGTAGAAACCCGTGACACATGCCCCTTTCATGACGCAACTGCAACCGGTACCGATCCCGACAAAACCATTATCATGGTGAATGGTTACTGAAATAGAACCGTTTCCGGATGAAGACCAGGTATCAGCTGGTGGGGCATTCAGGGCAGATGATGTGCTGGCGCACCAGTTCGTATGCTTTCTGCGCTTCCGGGGTCTTAACTTTGTCCAGGTCTTCATGATCAACGAGCATCAAAGCATCACAGGGGCACATGGGGGCGCACGCAGGACCCAGTCCGCCACGGTCCAGGCAGAGGTTGCATTTGGTGATGGGGGCTTTCCGGGCCCCGGTGCAGATCATGGCCACATAAGGACAGGCCATTAGACAGTTCTTCGTTGGACATTCGGCGCAGAGTTCCTGCTTTAAAAGGACGGCCCCGGTGTCGGGATCGCGGTAAATGGCTTTATTGGTACAGGCCTTCATGCACTTGGGATTTTGGCAGTGCTGGCAGTAAAGGGGCACCCACCAGCCGTCGGGGGTCCTGGTCATGATTATCCTGGGATGCGTGTGCACGAATTTGCATACCGACTCGCATGTCCCGCATCCGATGCATTTGCTGTAGTCCAGATATAGTGTCTGCATGGTTAGCGCAAATCCTCCCTGCGAATGACTTCATCCTGAAATTCATCAAGGCGTCCCTGGTCCTTGAGGGTTAACCATTCGTCCAGGGACTTGGCTGCCTTGAGCCCGCTGTATACCGCCTTGCCGATCTTGCTGGGTCCCATGAGCACGTCCCCGGCAACAAACACCGAATCCAGGCTGGTCATCTGCAGCCATTTGACATCTCCTTTGCGCACATTGTCCAGGCCCAGATCGTGAGCAAAAGGAGGGGTGCCCATTTCACCCACAGCCGTGACCACGATGTCCGCCTCCATGACAAAGCTTTCTTCTTTCTGGACCGTCAGGCGGCACTTACCGGCTTCATCGGGTTCGGACATGACGCAGGGCGCGAATCTGACCCCCTCGACCCTGTCGGTGCCCACGATTTCCAGGGGCGCTGAATGTTCCATACACACAGCGCCCTGTTTCTCCAGCATGTTGAATTCCATGCTGCCGCAGGGGGCCTCCTCCCGGCTTCTGCGGTAAACCAGGCTTACCCGGGATGCTCCCTCGGTAAGGGCGGCGTGGACTACATCCACGGCAGTAAATCCTGCGCCGATGACCACGACTTTTTTGCCTTTTATTTCAGGAACATCCATGTTGGCAATCTCGTAGCTGGCGGCCCGCACCGGAAACAGGAACTCCAGGCCGGAATAAACCCCGGGGAGTTCATGGCCGGGAACTTCCATGCGCCTGGATTTCCATGTGCCGGTACAGATAAGGACCGCGTCATTATCTTCCACGCGGCCTCCCAGGCTTTTGTAGGTGTAGGCCATATCATCCCCGGTTTCTTCGTGCATGGGTTCTGATCCGCAGATCTTGGTGCGCAGCTTGAACTCGACTCCAAACTCCTTTTCCAGCTTCTCTGCACCGCGGGCTATGTTTTCCGGGGATATGCGGTGCCCGGGTATGCCGAAGACCATAAGCCCTCCGGGTTTGGGCAGCTTGTCGTAGACTTCCACTTTATACCCGGCACAGGCCAGGTAGCCGGTTGCGGACAATCCCGAGGGCCCGGCCCCGATTATGGCCACCTTGCGGCCGTTCGGCTCAGGCTTTCCTGAACAAAGAAATGTAAAATCCATGGCACTGCTTCCGTTTTGGGGTTATGGGTTAAGGATTATGGATTATCACTACTGCGAAAGCTTAAGTTTGTCCGCATGTAACTGTTCAGCACTTTTTGTGTGTACTCTTGTTCTAGCAGTCGGTGTCGGAGTCGGTATCGGTATCGGCTTCCGGCTCGGAGAGCCTACAGCTTGGAGAGGGTCGATGGAAAACCGAAAACCAGAGTTGCGTGGGGCGTTCTCCAACAGCTTCGATACCGATCCCGATTCCGATACCGACCCCGACAAAACCAATTATCATGGTGAACAATTAGCTCCTTCCTTTCAATTTTAAACACCTATAACGCGGATTTGATTTCGCGGCAAATATATTATCGGAGGATTTTTTCAAAAAAAAAGCTCCTTCCCGCGGGAAGGAGCTTTTATAAGTTCTATTTATTATTCTGACTATTCAGCCAGCCCCTTGCGTCCTATCTGTCTGGCATAGGCCAGGGCCACTGTCCTGTATACCAGGTGGGCCAGCTTGGACCAGGGCAGGTATGCAAAGAGCATGAAGACAGTTACCAGGTGCAGGTAATAGACTATGTAGGCCAGGGCAGCTGCATCAG
>PWFB01000081.1 GCA_003553695.1 Desulfonatronospira sp. | reverse complement strand
CCACCAGGGCCAGAATGTCCACTTCCTCCCTGCGCTGCATCTGGTTCAGCTTCAGGGTATTGGCCACCACCAGCCCGGTAATGAGCAGCATAAGCCCTATAAGGGGCCAGAATATGCCGGAACTGACACGCACCCAGGTCCTGGCCAGGTCCACTTGAACCGGGTTATAGCTGACCCTTTCCACCCCGGGAAGTTCCAGAAGTCTGCCGCGCATCTCCCGGGCCCGGTCCCGGCTGTCTTCGCCTCCCAGGGAAAATTCCACCAGGGCGGTGGCCGGCAAAGGATTTTCCCGGGACAGATAGGTTACGTCCATGTCCCCGGAAATGGATTCAGCCAGTGACTGCAGGGCCTCGTCTGGGGTAAAGGTGTTTATGCCGCCTATGTCCCAGGACTTTATCTCATCCCACTGCTCCTGAACTTCCTGCTGGGGATGCTCTGGATCCCAGTAGACCTGAAACTGAATATCCTCCTGGGTGCTCTGGGCGGTGAGGTGCACATTGTAGAGGGCCAGCAGAAAAATCCCGGCCATAAACGAGGTGAAGGCCACAGTGCTCAGGGTGAAGAACTGGGCCCATCTGTTGCGGCCCAGATTGGTCAACCCCTGCAGAAAAAGTCTGGCTATAACTCGCATGTCCCGTCCTCCGCAGACCCCCAGTTGCAGCCTGCTTCAGCGCCTTCGCGCAGGCACAGTATCTTGGCCCCGGGCAGGGATTTGATAAGTTCCTCATTGTGGGTGGCCAGAACCACAGTGGTGCCATGCAGGTGAAACTGCCTGAAGACCTGAACAAGCTGCATGGAAAGTTTTTTGTCCAGATTGCCTGTGGGCTCGTCCGCCAGAAGGACCTTGGGGTTGACAACCACGGCCCTGGCTACCGCCACCCGCTGCTGCTCTCCTCCGGATATCTCCCGGCACAGGCACCAGGATTTGTTGTCCAGGCGCAAGCTCCTGAGCACCGCACGCACCCGTTTTTGCAGCTGGCCCGGCACCATGCCCCGGACATGAAGAGGCAGAGCCACGTTGTCCCATACGGTTTCATTGGGCAGAATCTTGAAGTCCTGGAAAACGATGGCCACCTGCCGCCGCAAATGGTAGAGCCTCTTTTCAGGCAGGGACTTGAGGTCAAACCCGGCGATGGAAGCCATGCCCCTTTGTACCGGCAGGCTGCCGTGCAGAATGCGCATGAGCGTTGTCTTGCCCGCCCCCGAGGGTCCGGTGAGAAAAAGAAAGTCACCCTTGTCCAGGGAAAAGCTGATGTTCTTCAGGGCCCAGTAGCGGCCGAAGGAGTGGGACAGATGTTTTACCTGTATCATTACCCGCACTTGGTATACCCGCATGCCTGGCATACAAAACAGCCTTCCTGAAAAAGAAGCTCCGCTTCGCATTCCGGGCACTTGGGCTTGTTGAATCCGTTAATGTCCGGTTTGAAGCTGTGACCCTGCAGATATCTGTTCTCCAGGACCCAGCCCACCGCGTCCGGGATGGACAGCAAAAGCCCCTTCTTCTGAAAAACCGGATGCTCTCCCCCGATTCCCTTGATCTGCTTGACCACGTCACTGACGTCTATGCCCGAGCGCAGGGCCAGGGAAACAAGACGGCCGATGGCCTCGGCCTTGGCTGTTATGGAACGCCCCGAGCGCCCTATGGTGGCAAAAACCTCAAAAGGTTTGCCCTCCACCTCGTTTACCGTGAGATAAAGCTCACCCAGTCCGGTCTTGACCTTTTGAGTAAATCCGTACACTACTTCCGGTCTTTCCCTGACGGTTTTTCTGCCCTGGGCTCGGTCCTGCCTGGCCTTTTCCCCGTCCTGGGTGCTCAGGACCTGATCCGCCCTGCATCCGTCCCGGTAGACCGTCACCCCTTTGCAGCCCATTTCGTAAGCCATCCAGTAAATCTGCCATACATCTTCCTGGGTGGCTTGGTGGGGCAGATTGACCGTCTTGGAAACAGCATTGTCCGTGTATTTCTGAAAGGCAGCCTGCATCTTCAGGTGGTATTTTGCAGAGACGTCCATGGAGGTGACAAAAACATCCCTCAAGTCCTGGTCCAGATGCTCCATCTGCTTGATACTGCCCTTTTTGGCCACATCCTCCATTAGCTTGTCGCTGTAGCTTCTGGTATTTTTCAGGGCCTCTTCCAGGTGCGGATTGACTTCCAGGAGGCGCTCCCCGTCCAGCACCTGGCGGGTGAAACTCAAGGCGAAAATGGGCTCAATACCCGAGGAACACCCGGCAATGATGGACAAAGTGCCTGTCGGGGCAATGGTAGTGGTGGTGGCATTGCGGTACGGGCCCAGGTTCTGTCTGGCGTAAATGGAATTTTCATATTCCGGAAAAGGCCCTCTTTCCTGGGCCAGTATCCTGGAGGCGGACCTGGATTCGTTCTGCACGAAATCCATGATTTTCTCCCCCAGCTGCAGCCCGCGGTGACTGTCGTAAGCCACCCTGAGCTGGAACAAAAGGTCTGCAAACCCCATGACTCCCAGGCCGATCTTTCTGGTTTTGTGCACCATCTCTGTTATCCGTTCCAGAGGATACCGGGATAGATCAATAACATTGTCCAGAAAACGCACGCTCAGGTGCACGGTCTCCTGCAGCCTTTCCCAGTCTATGCCGTCCTCGGCCGTGGGGGAGTAGAACCTGTCCAGATTTATGGAGCCAAGGTTGCAGGCTTCGTATGGAAGAAGGGGCTGTTCCCCGCAGGGGTTGGTGCTCTCCATTTCCCCCAAATCTGGGGTGGGATTGTCTTTGTTGATGCGGTCCAGAAAAATTATGCCCGGATCGCCGGACTCCCAGGCCTTGTGCACCAGCAGGGAAAAGACCTCCCTGGCATTTTGCCGCCCTGTTTCCTCACCACTTTGCGGCGCTACCAGGGGATAATCGCTGCCGGACTCCACAGCCTGCATGAATTTTTCGGTGAGGGCCACTGAGAGATTAAAGTTGTTCAGTTCTCCGTCGCGCTCCTTGGCCCGGATAAAGTCAATGATATCCGGATGATCTACCCGCAGAATACCCATATTGGCCCCGCGCCGGGTCCCTCCCTGCTTGACCTGTTCCGTGGCTGTATTAAAAATCTTGAGAAAGGATAAAGGCCCGGAGGCGATTCCGCCGGTGGAACCCACCCGGCTGTCCTTGGGTCTCAGGCGGGAAAAGGAAAACCCGGTGCCGCCTCCTGACTTGTGAATCAGGGCAGCGTGCTTGATGCTGTCAAAGATCTCATCCATGGAATCGCCCACCGGCAGGACAAAGCAGGCCGCCAGCTGTCCCAGGTCAGTGCCGGCATTCATTAGGGTAGGGGAGTTGGGTAAAAATTTGCCTTCCATCAGCATTTGATAGAAACTGCGGCCCAGTTCCAGACTGTTGTAAGGGGAATCCCGGTACTTCTCCTCCTCCCCGGCCACACTGGCGGCCACCCGCCAGAACATGGCCCTGAAGTCCTCCAGGGGCTGTCCTTCATCGCCCTTGCGCAGATATCTCTTGGACAGGACCGTCTTGGCGTTGGGACTTAAAATTGGTTCAGGCAAATCCTGGGGCATGGGCAATATTTTCATGGTCTGGCTCTCTGGCTTTGGGATTTAAGATATAACTATTTTCCATGAATCCGCAACTAGACGCTTGGTTTATCCAGTTGAAGCAGGTGGTGAATAGTTACTTTAAGATTAATATTGAGGCACAGCAAGTGAATATAAAAACCTATATAAGCCGCAAGTGGATAAATATGCTGCATTCAGTGCTCATCCTGTCCGGCATGGCTGTTATTCTTTGCCTTCTGGGCTGGCTTATAGCCGGCAGGCCGGGGATTGTCTGGGCTTTTATCATCGGGACCGCAGTAGTTATAATCACTTCACGCATCTCACCGCAAGCGGTACTGAGAATGCATAACGCACGACTTCTTGACTACAGGCACGCCCCTAAACTGCACAGCATGGTCAGCGAACTTTCCACCAGGGCCGGACTTTCTTTTCAGCCTGTACTTTTTTATATCCCCAGCCCAGGCATAAACGCATTTTCCGTAGGCCAGAAAAAAAATGCAGCCGTCGCCCTCACCGACGGCATGCTAAGAAGCCTGAGCTACCGGGAAATCCTGGGGGTTATGGCCCATGAGATCAGCCATATCCGCAACAATGACATCTGGATCATGAACCTGGCTGAAGCAGCCAGCAGAGTCACAGGACTGCTCTCCCTCACCGGACAGTTCCTGCTTCTTTTGAACCTGCCCCTGATTCTCACGCAGGATTATCACATATCCTGGTGGATAATTATCCTGCTCATCTTTGCCCCCACCCTGAGCACCATAATGCAGCTCTCCCTGTCCAGGACCAGGGAGTTCGATGCCGACATGGACGCGGCCATGCTGACCAATGATCCCATGGGCCTGGCCAGGGCCCTGGCCAAGCTGGAGTACACCACCCGGTCCTGGCTGGACAGGTTTATACGGCCCGGGCAAAAGTCTGGCCTGCCGTCCTTTCTTTTGACCCATCCGCGCACCGAGGACCGCATCCAGCGCTTGATCAGCCTGGCCGGAGATATTAATGAACAGACGTGGCCAGCCCCGGATCATTCATACATGGACCTGAAAACAGCCCGTCTTCCCGCCGGAGCGGGTCCGTTAAGACGTCTTCTGGAAAAATGGTTTTGAAAATTCAGCTTCATTAAAGGTGGATTTATGCTCAAATTTATTGGTACGGCCCTGGGTGTGGCCGCGGTTATTTACCTGATATTTCTGGGATACGCCTATATCTTTCAGTCCCGCATGGTTTACGTCCCCCATCAGGAACTGGTGACAAGCCCCCAGGAAATCGGTCTGGATTTCCTGGAAGTTTTCCTGAACACCCAGGATGAAAAACGAATTCACGGCTGGTTTGTCCCGGCAAAAGAAGAAAAGGGGGTGGTGCTCTTTTGTCACGGCAACGCCGGGAACATTTCCCACCGTTTGACCACCCTGGAATTTCTGCACGCCCTGGACATGTCCGTGTTTATTTTTGACTACCGGGGCTTCGGCAAAAGCAGCGGTTCTCCGGACGAAGAAGGCACCTACCTGGATGTCCACACCGCCTGGAATTATCTTACCCGGGAAAAGGGCTACGACCCGGGTGAAATCTTTGTCATGGGCCGCTCCCTGGGAGGCGCGGTGGCAGCGGAACTGGCCGTTCACCAGAAGCCCGCCGGAGTAATCCTGGAGTCCACCTTCCTGAGTGTCCCGGAACTG
>PWFB01000188.1 GCA_003553695.1 Desulfonatronospira sp. | reverse complement strand
TGGATGGGGAAGGCTTTCTTCAAAAGTCGGCTTATGACTCTGATAGATAACCCCCAGTGGTATCCCCTCATCCCACTGCCTGGAAAGGGCCATGGCCTGCTCCCAGTTTTGCGGATCATGATTATCCGGGATATAGCAGCGCTCCTTGTACCAGGCAAAGGTATTCACTTTGTTAAAACTCACACAGGGCTGCAGTATATCCACCAGGCTGAACCCCTGATGCTGGACAGCCTTTACGATCATCTCGGTCAGGTGATCCTGCATGCCTGCAAATCCCCGGGCCACCATCCCCGCCTGCATGGCCACAGCCACTCCCACGGGGTTAAAGGCCTCGGAAGGGTTGCCAGCAGGCTGGGCCTTGGTCTTTTGCCCCCTGGCGGTGGTGGGGCTGGCCTGGCCCTTGGTCAGCCCGTAGATCTGGTTGTCGTGGGCCAGCAGGGTAATATTTATATTCCGGCGCAGGGCCGCCAGAAAGTGATTTCCCCCTTCGCCGTAGTTGCAGCCGTCCCCGCTCTGGGCGATGACCACGGCCTGCGGGTTGGCCAGCTTGATTCCGGTGGCCGCAGGCAGAGCCCTGCCGTGCAGGCCGTTGTAAACATTGGTCCGCATGTAGTGCGGAGACTTGGCGGCCTGACCGATGCCCGAGACAAAAATACACTGGTGCGGCTCAAGGTCCATCTGCACCAGGGCCTGCTTGACGCACTTAAGTATGCTGTGATTGCCGCATCCCGGGCACCAGGCCGTTTCAAAACTTCCAAAATCTTCCATGGAAACCATAAATCATCCTTATGGCAGGGGTAAGCTTAAGGCAAAACCCCTACGAGATATTGTCTGCAATATACTGGCCATCCAGGGGCAGACCATCGTAGCGCAGCACATAGGCCTTGCTGGCCGGCTGGGCCATGCTGGTCAACAGTTGCGCGAACTGTGCCGTGGCATTGGACTCGACAAATACGACTCTTTGCGCCTGCTGCAGGTAATCCCTGAAATGCTCCGCATCCAGAGGCCACACCTGGGAAAAGTGCAGCACTGCAGTACTTTCAGCCCCCAATATCTCCCTGGCCTCCAGGGCCGGCCCCCGGGTGGAGCCCCAGCATACCAGCAGGTCTTTTGGATTTTGCGGGCCTGTATATGCCGGAAGGATCACTTCCTTCTTCAGGATATCTGACTTTTTCAGCCTTTTGTCCACCATTTTTTTACGTACCTGCAGGTCTTCGGTGATATGTCCATCCGGGGTATGCTCGTCACTGTCCAGGACCACCAGGTAAGGCCCCAGGGTGGGCACCAGGCGTGGAGAAACACCGCTGGGGGTGAAGGCGTACCTTTCATATTCTCCCGGGCCTTGCCATGAGCCTCCCGGGGATGCAACCGGTTCCAGGATTTCCGGATCAGGCAGGTGCACATTGCGGTAGGAGTCTGCCAGGTACTGATCCGTGAGAATAAAAACAGGTCCCTGGCTTTTCTCGGCCAGGTCAAAGGCCTTGCGGGCCAGGACAAAACACTGTCCGGGGTCTGCAGGAGCAAGTACGGCCCTTGGAAACTCCCCGTGTCCGGAGTAGAGTACCAGGTTCAGGTCGGCCTGTTCAGTGCGGGTGGGAAGACCGGTAGCGGGACCGGGACGTTGCCCAACAACAATGACAATAGGTGTCTCGGTCATGCCGGACAGGCTGACGCCTTCACACATAAGAGCAAAGCCTCCCCCGGAGGTGGCCACCATGGATCTGGCTCCGGCATAGGAGGCGCCCAGGGCCATGTTTATGGCTGCGATCTCATCCTCTGCCTGTTCCACAACCATACCGAAATCCGGGGCGTAAGAATTCAAGGTCATGGGAATACCGGTGGAAGGAGTCATGGGGTAATAGGAGCAAAAATTAGCTCCGGCGCAAAGCGTCCCCAGAGCCAGGGCCTGGTTTCCAGCCAGCATCAGGCCCGCACTGCCTTTGGGCTCCTCCAGGTTGAACCCGGAAACACCGGTTTCGGATGCAAATGCATAGGCCTTGTCCAGGACCTCCAGATTTTTGTCCACTGCTTCCGGCTTTTTTTTCTCGAAAGCAGAACGGATACATCCGGCAGGCATTTCCCTTTCCAGGCCCAGGATATAGCTTAGAACCCCCAGGCCTACCACATTTTCATATATTGCGGACCCGGCCAGATCTGCAAAAGGTATGTCAACTGCCTCCAGCTCTGCTGCATCAGCTTTTCCATCCTTCAGGGCCACTGCCCCGGGATTTAGCTCCTCCCGGTGCAGATCAAGAGTTTCAGAGTTCAGGGCCACCAGGATATCTATCCCCGTTGCCGGGCCAGGCACATTTTCAACCCCTGCCCGCACCGCATAGGTATTGTGCCCTCCTCTGATGCGCGACATATAGCTCTGGGTCACATGTACCTGGTAGCCTGAGCGGATAAGGGCTTTGGTCAGTAGTTCACCTACAGTGACCAGACCCTGCCCTGCCTCTCCGCCGATTAGTATGTTCAACTCCCGGCGCATAACAAACCTATGCCCCGTCCAGTCCGGACCTGGCCTTGCCCATGGCCCAGCCTTCCGGGTCCTCGTAATAATACTGCATATCGCTTAGAAGTATATAATGCCCCTTTTCCTCCTGGATCATTCGCTTTAAAAACTCGCGCTCCAGGTCTTCTGAGGCCTTTTCCAGAGCCTCTTGGTAAAATTTGACCAGGGCCAGTTCAAACTCGATGCCGGCATTGAGGGCTTTGGCTGTAGAATCGCAGGGTTTTTCGGATTTAACCTTGCCCGCAAGTTCTTTAAAGGCCTTTCCGGCCTCGCTTCCAATATCATCCAATCTACAGGCCTGCTCCAGGCCGGAGTCCTGATCCAGGGCCTTTTCAATCTCCCTGATCCGCTGAATATGCTTAATCTCGTCATCGCGAAGCATGGAAAAAATCTTCTGACCCATCTGTGCGGTGCATTCCCTGGCTGCCTGCTCATAAAAGGCCTTGCCCTTCTCTTCCATTTCCACGGCCTTGCAGACCCAGTTCTTAAAATTTTCCCTGCTCATGAAAAAAACTCCTTATTTTTGCTGGTTGATGAAACAAGTTTATAGTTTTCTCAATTTATAACTTCCAACCCAGTTTGTAAAGTTAATAATCATTATTTACTGCAGATGTAAGCCTGCCTTTACAATATTTGCAAGCTATCCAGGTGATTTTCCTGCCTTATGGTATTAGCTCTCTTGTGCCTTCAATCCAATAATCACAGTCTCCTTATCCCTGAACCCAAAATCATTTCCCGGATTCAAGCAGGCCTCACTCCAGGCCGTCCCTCAGGCTGACGCTGCTTAACCGGCTGTCTATCCCTTTACAGGTACCTTTCAGGCTCTTTTTCTCAACAGTCTTCTCATTAGCCGGGGACAGGCTTGCTGCCAGTATTGCCCCAAAAAGAAAAAAGCAGCTCCCAGAAATGTTGCCCGCATATGCATAAACGAACTTATCACTCTAAAATCAATCAAAAAAATAGAACACTGTACGACACCAATCAAATTAAATTATGAATATAGTTTCGCCAATCAATCAACCCTCGGTTAAATCTTCAAAAAACCTGTATTAACATGTCTTTTACCTTGGCAGGATTGATTAAACCCCGAATTCTGTCAAGACTTTGTGTTTTTTTTCTCTTGACACTCTGCCCAAATCCCTCTAAATGAGCTTTCAATTCGAACTGATGAGAACCTCCTGAACCTCTAAAACCTTCAACCGGACAGGTTCCCGATATGGCTCAAATCAGCTCCGGCGACAGATCCCCTCCTGGATTCCTGGTACAGCACAGGGGAATAATCATTCAGTCAGTTCTGCTTCTGGCCCTGTGGCTGGTACTAAGCGGACGTTTCTACCCGGAACCAATACTTTACGGCATCATTTCAGTGGCTTTTGTCGTCTGGCTCAATCTGGGTGTTCGCCACATTCCCTTGAGCAGCGGCGAATACCTCTCCGGCCATCAGATCTATTTCTCCAGACTTTTACTCTACATCCCCTGGCTTTTATGGCAGATTGCCAAATCCGCCGCTTTTGTCGCCTATCTCACCCTGCATCCCCGGATGCCCATCAACCCCATGGTGGTGACCTTTGACTCCAGGCTGCCCAATCCTATAGCCAAGGTCATACTGGGCAACTCCATCAGCCTGACTCCCGGTACACTTACCCTGGATATACACAAAGATCAGTTTACAGTACACGCCATAGTGGATGAGGTTGAAGAAGACCTTGTCAGCGGGGACATGGAATCCAGAGTAGGCCGGCTTTATCTCAGTCAGTGCACTCCACAGGAAATGTGCGATGGAGTGTGCATACTCAAGAGAAGTAAAGAGATCAAAAAGGCCATGGAGCACCAAGAGGAGGGTAAGCCCTGATGCAGACCTTCTTTATTCTAATCTCCGCAGTACTGGTACTGGTGTTGCTTCTTCCCTTCTACCGAGTTCTGCAAGGACCGACTGTATTTGACCGCCTGCTGGGGGCTGCTGCTGTAGGAGCCAAAATCATTACCCTGGTGCTGCTGTTCGGGCTGGTATACGGTCGACCAGGCATGTTTGTAGATATTGCTCTGGGATACGCTGTGCTCAACTTTATCGGGGTCATAGCAGTAGCCCGTTATTTCAGGACCGCATCCGTAAAGAGGCCATAAAATATGGTAGTAATAGATGCTCTGGCGATAATACTTATGCTGGCAGGGGCGGCATTCATGCTTGCGGGCAGTATCGGAATCCTTCGCTTTCCCGATGTTTACTGCCGCGCCCACGCCGCCACCAAGGTGGATACTCTGGGCATTATGCTCTTCATACTGGGGCTGGCCGTATTCGAAGGCTTCAACCTGGTAAGCGTAAAGATGCTTCTGGTGGCCGCCTTTGTGGCCCTCACCAGCCCTGTAGCCGCGCATGCCCTGTCCAGAAGGGCAATGCTGCACGGGGTCAAACCCTGGACCAGGAAACAAAAAAAAGAGGGCTAAGATATGCCTTGGGAAATTGAATTTCCTCTGTTCATCATACTGCTGGTGGCTGCCCTGATAGCTCTTAACCTGAAAAATCTCCTGGCGGCCACGGTGACACTGACCATATACAGCTTTACTGTGGCCCTGATCATGGTCTCCCTGGGTGCTGTGGATGTCGGCTTTACCGAAGCTGTGGTCGGGGCGGGCGTTGTAGGGATTTTCCTGGTAGTGGCCATATTTAAAACCACAAGGAAGAGTTGCGATTGAAAACATTTCAATACTTACTGCTTGCTGTGCTGG
>PWFB01000069.1 GCA_003553695.1 Desulfonatronospira sp. | reverse complement strand
CTTGACATCGCTTTGTTATTTTGACTAACTCCCAAATTACTTTGTTTCAAGGTTCAATTTAATCACTATTGTTAAACTAATTAAATCGGAGGTTTATTATGGCTTGGCTGGTAGAAGTAGACATTGAAAAGTGTACCGGAGACGGTGAATGTGTAGACGTTTGCCCCGTGGAAGTATTTGAACTCAAGGACGGCAAGGCCGATCCGGTAAACATGGAAGAATGCCTGGGCTGTGAGTCCTGTGTCGAGGTATGTGAAGAGGGTGCCATTACCGTAACCGAGCAGTAATCGGTTTTGAGTACAGATGATGAAGAAGGGGAGGGCCCAGGCCTTCCCCTTCTTTTTTGTTCTTTTTTCGGCAGGGTGCTGGAGTTCATGTCAGGCACCCGTGATTTGATAAAATTTTGCTTCAGATTGACTGTTGTGGACAGAAAAAAAAGATACTATTATAGTCATGTATCTGTAGAGAACTGGTATCAGGAGGAACCATGACTTCAGGCATAGATTTAAGCCCTTATTTTTCAAAGTATGAGCAATTGATGCAGGGTGTGGACAGAATATTTGAGAAGATGAAAGGGGATTACCCCCAGGAGGTCCGATGCGACGATGGTTGTACAGACTGTTGCTACGCCCTTTTTGACCTGTCCCTGGTGGAGGCTCTCTATCTGAACCACAGGTTTCAGGAGCTGGATACGAATTCCAGGAACATGATCCTGGTGGAGGCGGACAAGGCTGACCGCAGGACCCACAAGATAAAGAAGCAGCTCTTCAAGGCCCACGAAGGCGGGGCCACTGAGGAAGAGATCCTTAAAAGGGCGGGAAAAGAGAGGGTCCAATGCCCTCTTCTGGTGGAAGGCAAGTGTATCCTGTACGAATCCAGACCCCTTACCTGCCGTCTTTACGGACTGCCCATGAAAATCAAAGAAAATACTGTCTCCTGCTCCATGTCCAGGTTTGAGCCGGGAGTACAGTACCCCACTGTGGATATGCAGAAGCTGCATGAGCAGCTGCTGCACCTGAGTCAGGAACTGGCCAGAGGCATAGGTACCAGGTATGCCGATTTGCATACCGTCCTGGTGCCTGTTTCCATGGCCCTGCTGAATGAGTATGGCCAGGAATATCTGGGGGTTGAGCCTGCAGAGAATTCATGCAAAACAACCTCCAAAGATCAGCAAGGACCCACCCGGGAATGGGTGCTGGGATCCGGGGAGTAGTTCATGAGCGAGGAAAACAAACAGGAACAGGACAGGCATAAAAAAGCAATATATGATTCCCTGACGCCGCGCAGGAAAAAATTTATTGACAGGATAGGGTATGATCGCTGGGATCCTTTCCAGGAACCCAACAATCCCCTGGAAATTCGCAGGGACGGGACCCATAGGACCAGCAAGGAACTCATGCGCCAGTTTTTTTATGAGCGCCCACCCAAGTCTTACAGCAATGCTTACGGCCGGGGTGTGTTGGAAATGAGTATGGGAATTATTAACGATGAAGACAGGATCCGGGGCATGTATGAGTTTTCCCTGTGGTACAGCGAGCTTCTGAAGAGGGAAAACAAGGAATACAAGGAAAGATAGTCCAAAAAAAGATTTTTATCAGGAGTATATATGACTCAAAGCAGTATTCAAGAAAAGATCCATGAACTCAAGGCCAGACTGGCCAATAATCCCGAGTGCGGGGTGACCCATTACAACATAGGGGTTCATTACATGGCCCTGCGCGACTTTGAGACCGCCAGGCAGTATCTGCAGGAGGCCATCCGCAAGTCTCCTGACCTGGCTGAGGCCTATGTACAACTGGGCGGAATAGCCATGAATGAAGGCGACCTGGACGGCTGTTTCAGCTACAATGAAATGGCCAGCAAGATAAGGCACCGTTTTGCAGTGCCTCACGGCAACATGGGGTTTGTCCATCTGCAGCGTGGAGATGTGGACAAGGCCATAGCCTCCCTGAAGCGGGCCGTATCCTTTGACCCTCAGTTCGTGCAGGCCCATGCCACCCTGGGCAACGCCTACTACATGCAGGGGGATCTTGAGGGGTGTATGCAGCAGTGCCAGAAGGCCATAGACCTGGAACCCAACTTTGGTCCGGCTTACAACACCATGGGACTGGCATGCATGGACAGGCAGGATTTTGCCGCGGCCAGAAAATACTTTGAAAAGGCCCGGGAAACCGGCTACGAAGTAGCACCCGAGATCTGGCAGGAACTGGAGCAGGCCGGCTGACACCTGCAGTCTGCCCTGCCAATCAATATGCATGTCGCCCGCCCATGGTAAAAAAATATTCTGATTGTTTTATCAGATATATATCCGTTTAAAATTGTAAGAAATGATGGGTTTGGCAAATCAGCCCAGTTTGGAAATTACTATTGACATCAGTCCTTCATTGTGGGAAAAATCACGAAATGCGGCTGCAAGCAAGTCAAGGCAGCGGTTAAGCCGTCACCGTACCGGCTAGAGAGGTGGGGCGGTTTTTTATAAACAGGGTAGTAAACATAATCTTAAGGAGGATTTGCAATGCCTAAACATGAAACTCCTTTGCTGGATCAACTCGAAAGCGGCCCCTGGCCCAGCTTCGTGTCTGATCTGAAAAGGCAGGCAGAGTCCAGAACTCAAAAGCAGAACGATATTGAGTACCAGATCCCTGTGGATGTGGTGGATGACCTGCTGGGACTTTTGGAACTGTCTTACGTTGAAAAGGAAGTCCACTGGAAGCACGGCGGTATTGTCGGTGTCTTCGGCTACGGCGGTGGAGTCATCGGACGCTACTGCGACCAGCCGCAGAAGTTTCCGGGTGTTGCGCATTTTCATACCGTGCGCGTCAACCAGCCCGCCGGGAAGTTCTACAAAACAGATTTTTTGCGCCAGCTTGCAGACCTCTGGGATTTCCGGGGCAGCGGCGTGACCAACATGCACGGTTCAACAGGAGATATCATTCTGCTGGGAACCACTACGCCCCAGCTTGAGGAAATCTTTTTTGAACTGACCCATAATATGAACCAGGATCTGGGCGGGTCAGGCTCCAACCTGCGCACTCCGGAATCCTGCCTGGGCGAGTCCCGCTGCGAATGGTCCTGCTATGACGCCCAGGAGCTTTGCTACCAGTTGACCATGGAGTACCAGGACGAGCTGCACAGGCCGGCATTCCCCTACAAGTTCAAATTCAAGTTCGACGGATGCCCCAATGGCTGCGTGGCCTCCATAGCCCGCTCAGACCTGTCTTTTATCGGCACATGGCGTGACGACATCCGCATCGACCAGGAAGCGGTTGCCGCATACGTGGGCGGCGAGATTCAGCCCAACGGCGGTGCTCACGCAGGCAAGGACTGGGGACCCTTTGATATTCAAAAGGAAGTAATTGATCTTTGTCCCACCAAGTGCATGTGGATGGAAGGCGGGAAGCTCAAAATAAATGACCGTGAATGTACCCGGTGCATGCATTGTCTCAACGTCATGCCCAGGGCCCTGCGTATAGGAAATGACCGCGGCCTGAGCATCCTGGCCGGAGCAAAGGCCCCCATCCTGGATGGCGCCCAGATGGGTTCTCTGCTGCTGCCTTTTGTCAAGGGGGAAGAGCCCTACGACGCGATCAAGGAAGTAATCGAAAACATCTGGGATTGGTGGATGGAAGAAGGCAAGAATCGCGAGCGGCTGGGTGAAACCATGAAGCGCCAGGGCTTCCAGAAACTGCTGGAAGTCACAGGCATTCCCGCAGATCCCAGGCATGTTGAACATCCCAGGTTCACTCCCTACATCTTCTGGAAGGAAGAGGAAGTGCCCGGCGGTTTTGAACGCGACATCGCTGATTACAGATCACGTCATCCGAAATAAGGAGGTAAAAAAATGGCTTTTATTTCATCCGGATACAATCCCGATAAACCCATGGAAAACCGAATCACAGATATCGGTCCCAGACATTTTACGGAGTTTTTGCCTCCGGTCATCAAAAACAACAAGGGCAAATGGCTGTGGCATGAAATCATTGAACCCGGCGTGCTCATGCACAAGGCCGAGAGCGGTGACGAAGTATATTCCGTGCGTGTAGGTACTGCGAGGATCATGGGCGTGGAGACCCTGCGCGAAGTCCTGGACATCGCTGACAAGCATTGCGACGGGTACGTGCGCTGGACCACCAGGAACAACATCGAGTTCATGGTGGACAGCAAGGACAAGGTCCAGCCCTTGAAAGATGATCTGCTGAGCCGCAAGTTTGATGGCGGAAGCTACAAGTTTCCCATCGGCGGCACTGGTGCGGGAATGACCAATATAGTACATACCCAGGGCTGGATCCACTGTCATACCCCGGCCACTGACGCTTCAGGCACGGTGAAGGTGGTCATGGACGAGCTCTTCGAGGAGTTCGGGCAGATGAGGATGCCGGCCCAGCTGAGGATCTCCATGGCCTGCTGCCTGAATATGTGCGGGGCCGTACACTGCTCGGACATCGCCATCCTTGGCTATCACCGCAAACCTCCTGCAATCGACCATGAAGAAGTGGACAACCTTTGCGAGATCCCTCTGGCTGTTGCCGCCTGCCCCACTGCGGCCATCCGTCCTACAAAGACAACCATTACCGATAGAAAGACAGGCGAGGAAAAATCCGTCAAGACCGTGGCCATCAAGAACGAGCGCTGTATGTTCTGCGGCAACTGCTACACCATGTGCCCGGCCCTGCCTCTGACCGACGCCGAGGGCGACGGACTGGTGATCATGGCCGGAGGCAAGGTATCCAACCGCATCGACGCGCCCAAGTTCTCCAAGGTGGTAGTGGCCTTCATACCCAATGAGACCCCGCGCTGGCCTTCACTGGCCAAGTGCATGCGCCAGATGGTGGACGCCTATGTCAAGGGAGCCAAAAAGTACGAGCGTTTCGGACACTGGGCTGAACGCATCGGCTGGGAGCGCTTCTTTGAAGTCACCGGGCTGGAATTCACCCATCACCTTATCGATGATTTCCGTGATCCGGCCTACTTTACCTGGAGACAGACCACCAACTTCAAGTTCTAGAAACGTATACCAAAGATTCAGGCGCCGCCTTCCCGGGCGGCGCCCTCAACATGAGGAGGCAAGATGGAAAAAGAGGCTGCAAAACAGGAAATACTCAACTTTCTGGAATCCAAGGCCGGATCCAAGACCAAGTTCTACTTCAACGACTTTACCAAGCTCTTTCCGGACATGAAGTCCAGGGATGTCAAAAAAGCCTTGAGCGAACTGGTCCAGGAAGAAAAGATGATGTACTGGTCCAGCGGCAGTACCACTTTGTACGGTTTGAAAGGCTCCGGTAAGCAAGAAGAATAATAACGCGATTTTGAGATCATGACCAGGTAAAGAACCGCTCTTTGATCCAAGTTCATTTTCCCAGAATAACCATAGCCGGCCTCAGGGGAGGCTCCGGCAAAACCATACTCAGCCTGGCCCTTTGCTGGCTATTTTCGCGGCAGGGTTTAAAGGTCAAGGCTTTTAAAAAGGGCCCGGATTATATAGACGCAAAGTGGCTTTCACTGGCCTCAGGTCAGCATGCGTCCAATCTGGACCCTTTTCTCTTTTCCGTCCCGCGTATACAGACTCTTTTTACCTCTTTTGCTTCCACCCATGACCTGGCAGTTGTTGAGGGAAACCGCGGCCTTTTTGACGGTATGGATACCCGTGGGTCCTGCTCTACTTCCGAGCTGGCCAGGATTCTCCAGTCTCCGGTAATAATGGTGCTGGACTGCACCAAGTCTACCAGGACCACAGCGGCCATTGTCCAGGGGTGCTCCAGGTTCGAGGAGAATCTAAACCTGGCGGGGGTGATCCTTAATCAGACCGCAGGGGCCAGGCACAGAGACATAACCCGGCGAAGCATAGAAAAGTACACAGACGTCCCTGTTCTGGGGGCACTTCCCAAGCTTAAAGACACCCCCATTCCGGAAAGACATATGGGGCTTATTTCCAGCCAGGAGTACCAGGGACTAGACGATATATTCAGGGCCCTGGGGATGGTGGTGGCTGAGAATATCGATGTCCAGCGTGTCCTGTCCATTGCCGGGTCAGCGCCTGCCTGCAGTCAGACACAGCACATTATTCCCGAGGTTTCATCAGGCCCATCCAGAGAAGATGTCGTCATTGGCATTGTCCGGGACAGGGCGCTCTGGTTCTATTATCAGGAAAACCTGGATGCCCTCAGCCGGCAGGGGGCGAAGCTGGTGGAACTGAGTCTGCTTACCCCTGAAGAGTGGCCTTCAATACACGGTCTTTACCTGGGGGGAGGTTTTCCCGAGACATCCGCCCGGGAGCTTTCAGCTAATATCTCTGCCAGGAGCAAAGTCAAGGATCTGGCTGATCAGGGTCTGCCTGTCTATGCTGAATGCGGCGGGTTTATGTACCTGGCCGAAAGTCTTCACTACGAGGGGGAGGATTTCAATATGGCCGGAGTATTTAATGTCCAGACCAGGGTTTATAAAAAACCCCAGGGGCATGGGTATATCCGGGCGGGCATCATTGAGCCCAATCCTTTCTATTCCACCGGCGACAGCATTGTGGGCCACGAGTTTCACTACTCCAGGTGCCTCTCCCTGTCTCCGGAGGCCAGGTTCTGCATGCGCATGGAGCGCGGCACAGGCATGGCCGGTTATAAGGACGGTCTTTTGTACAGAAATGTCCTGGCAGGATATGCCCACGTGCATGCCTTCAGCGTCGAGGGGTGGGCGGCCAATTTCGTCCGTGCGGCCGGGATATTCAAGGACCATGTCCAAAAGAGCACCGGTCCCTGCCCGGATATTGTATGCACATGATTACCCCCTGCCGGGATTGCACTCCAGGAAAGGGCAGAATTCGCGGGCCTGCCTGGTGAGGGTGTTATGTTCATCGTAGAGCACCAGGGGCGGGGGAATGACCATTTCCTGCCCTGCGTTCTTGCGGGCCTGGACCAGGACCAGAGATGCAGGTTTGTCGGGGCGGCCCAATACCGGCCGGACTATTTTGGGTCTTAGCCGGCAGGAACTTGAATGCAGCAGCAGTTCATCCAGCCTGGAAGCAGGAAAAACGATTCCCGCCCGGCCGAGGTTTTTCAGGGCGAACCCGGCAGCTTTGAGAAACAGCTCGGTACGGCTGTTACGGGCAAAGGTGGCCGCGGTTTTACCGGGGTGCTGCGGGGGTCTGCCGGAACCCGGGCGGCGGTAGGGGGGGTTCATGAGCACCAGGTCAAAGCTCTCCGCTGACATGGACCGGCTGTTTACGTCTGCTGCATCCATGTGTATAAATGAGGTTTTCTCTTCCAGCCCGAGTCTTATGCTGTTTTCCCTGGCGCACCTTACCATTTCCGGGTCACTGTCAATGCCCACCAGATGCAGTTCCTTGTCCACATGGGCCAGAAGCATGCCCAGTCCGATTACTCCGCAACCGCACCCCAGATCCAGAATTCTATCCTTTTTTCCGGGTAAAATGAACATCGATAAAAGCAGCGAATCAACGGCAAAGCGAAAGCCCTGCTCCGGCTGAGCCATTCCCCTGGGAAAACAACTCACATTCATAAATCATAGCTCTGAATGAGGGTATGCAGTTTGTCAATATGTTCGTCAAGGCGGGAAAGTATTATGGGCAGGTCTTCAATTTCCTGGCAGGTTTCAATGATTGGCGTACAAGCCCGTCTAAGTTCTCCAGGGCTGAAGGATTTGAGCACCTCCAGAAAATCATCCGCAGAAGGAAGTTGGGACCCTGAAACAGGTCTGCTTTTCAAGGTGTCAAAAAAGCCGCGTGCTGATGCTTCCAGGCACAGATCATCGGCCCAGACCGATTCCCCCACCCCGTCCAGTCTGTCCATGCGCATCCTGATGCTCAGGTTCAGAAAGAAGTGAAATAATCCGATTAATGATCCGCTGAGGTTGCCGGCTGTCATGTCCACCAGGGAAGTATAGCCCCTGGCCGTAGTCAGCCTGACCCGGATCTTCGCAGGCATGCCTTGCTGCTCCCTGATTCCGGCTACGAAGTCCCCGGCAGCGTGATGCCAGGGGTATATCTGGGAGGTGGTTTCAGGATTGTAATAACTGGTGAGGATGAATGCGATGCGCCTGTATATTTCAAAGCACTGCTCAGGGGAAAGGAATCTGGGGCCATGGTCATAGTCCCACAGTTTCAGTCTCTGCCTCCCTGCCTGGTCCAGGGAAAGGTGAAATTCGTGGCAGCCTTGGAACCATTCAGCAACAAGAAAAAACATTGAGTTGTACCGGCCCTGGAAGTAAGGCCTGGGCAGGTAGGGCAGACCGAATTTATGATCAAGCAGACCAAGCACTCCAGCTTCGTGCTCCAGCTGATTTTTGCCGCGTTCATGTACGGCCACGTTCAGGCATAACTTGATGCGGCCCTGATGGAAAAAGGCCTCAACGCTGGCCGGGTGATAATGGGCACCGTGTTTTTCCGAACGGATTACAGTTTTTTTCAGATCATGGGGGGCGATCTCGGCATTCAGCATGCGCGAGGCCGTCTGCACCAGGGGGGCGGCACTGTCCTGAAGGATGAAGTCCCGTATGGCGTAAAAGTAATCCCTGTACGAAATGGTGTGGCGATCTCCCTCCAGGGGCAGGTGCCATCGGTTCTCATCCGGGGGCAGGTCGCCTTGAGGAGAGGAGACAAGAAAGACTGTATCCTGTGCTGTCTGGTAGATCATTTATGCAGGGTATCAGTATTTGCTCGGAAAAGGGTGCGGTGTACGTACTTCATCGTCCCCACAGATAAAACAGCATGCCCGTTGGCAGTTTAGGGTAGAAAAAGGTGGATTTTCTGGGCATGACCCGCCCGGCCTGGCAGGCATCCTGCATTATATTTATGGGCACGGACTGCAGGAAAAAGGCAGCCTGCAGCTCACCGCTTCTGACCTTTTCCAGTGTAAGGTCTTCGTCGTGGGTGAAGTGCAGGAATTTCCCCGTGGCCAGCTGTTCGTCGTCAAGGCCCATAATATCTCGCAACATAACCCGGTCCAGGACATATGCACCGATTTTGTCGAAGATATCCTCTCCGGGCTGGCGGGGAATAAGCAGATAGTTTATGTGCGGAAGGCACAGCATGAGCATGTCGGTTCTGGGCATTTCTTCCGGGAAAGAGGGATCCTCCCTGGGAATGACGTCAAAGTACCCAGCGGCGGATTTAATAACCTTTTGCCAGTCGAACTTTTTGTCCCAGGAAACAGTGCGGTGATAGGGAAAGATCTCCAGTCCCGGCGAGGAGATGTTGCTCAGGTATATAAAGATGTATTCCCAGGGAGCCCTATCCCTGGCCGGCTGATTCTGCATGAAGTAAAGGGCGGTTTCGTAGCGGTGATGGCCGTCGGCTATAAAGATTTTCCTGTCCTGCATCAGGCTTTGTATCTGCTGGTTGTGTTCTGCAGGTACCGGCCATAAGCGGTTATATACCCCGTCTTCCTGGGTAAAGGAGATAAGGGGCTCCTGGCCGGAACAGGTTTCTCCGATTTTTTCCACATACTGCCCCGGGTCGTCATAGACCCCGAATACAGGGCTCAGCTGTCCCTGGGTGGCCTGCATGAGGTTCAGCCTGTCCTCCTTGGCCTTGGGATAAGTCTCCTCGTGGGGGAATACGTTTTCACCGAAGGGTTCCAGCCGCAGTCCTCCAATTATCCCCCAGCGGGTACGGGATCTGCCTCGAGTCTTATATTCCGAGGCCAGGATATAGTACCTGGGTTGTTCATCTGCGGCGAGCACCTGCTTTTTTATCCATTCCTCCAGGAGTGCCCGGGCATGGTCATAGCTTGCAGGGGAGTCGATGTGCACCACGTTGTATTCATCCCGGGCCAGCTCCTGGATGTCTTCGCGGGAAAGGACATCATAAGGCGGAGATATGACCTGTTCCGGGTCAATATCTTGTCGGGACCAGTCGTAGCTGTAAAACTGCAGAGGTTTGAATTCAGGCATGGCATTAATTCTTTTTTGTTTTAACAGGCTGTTTTTTTATGCTGAAAAAATTATTCAGACCCGCGTTTTGGTTTCCAGGATTTTAATATGATTCCTGCATCCGGTATTTTGAGCATCCAGGCCAGTATGAAGTAGAGCACAGCCCATACCGGAATCAGGGCCATGGCCATCCACGATGTAACACTTACAAATTTCAGCATGAAAAGTAAAGTACAACTTGCCAGGGTCATTTTGGCCAGGTTTGTCCCGGCAGTAAGCCAGGGGCCGGTCTTGCGGCCAAGGGCCAGGCCCAGAAGCAGAACATTGACCCAGGAGGAAATGCTGGCTGCCAGTGCCAGGCCAAGGTGCTGCAAAAACTGCATGAGAATGATGCCCAGGGCGATGTTCAGCACCAGACTGATGACGGCTATTTTCACCGGGGTAACTGTGTCCTCCAGGGCGTAAAATGCCGAAAGCAGAGGGCGCACGCAGGAAAAAGCCGGCAGGCCCACTGCAAATCCCACAAGGGCCAGGGAGGTGGCCTGCACTGCGTCCTCTCCAAAGGCTCCCCGTCCGAATATGACCTCAATGAGGGGGTGGCTAAGTCCAATAAGTCCTGCGGTGGCGGGCAGGGCTATGAACAGAGTCAGGCTTATGGATGAATTCAGGGTGCGCTTGAAGCCCTGCACGTCCCGGTCTCCGGCCAGGGAGGAAAGGGTAGGCAGGGCAGCGGTGCCGATGGCTACTGCAAATACCCCCAGGGGAAACTGAACCAGGCGGTCGGCGTAATAGAGGTAGGCAATGGAGCCCGAGGCCAGAAAGGAGGCCAGTATGGTCCCGGCCAGGATATTCAGCTGATAAACCGCAGACCCGAAGACCGTGGGCAGCATCAGTTTGCCGATGCGTTTGACGCCGGGATCAAAAAAAGAAAAACCCCCCAGCCAGCTAAATCCCGAGTTTTTCAGAAAAGGATACTGAAACATCCACTGGATGAGTCCCGAGGCCAGCACCCCGAAGGAAAGGGCCAGGGCCACGCTCATCCCGGAGTAGTAGGCCCCCAGGGCGGACAGGATCAAAGTGATGTTCATGAGTGCCGGAGCCAGGGCCGGAGCCATGAAGTGGTTCATGGAGTTCAGGATGCCCATGCACAGGGCCACGGAGGAAATAAAGATTATGTAGGGAAAGCAGATGCGCACCAGGGTGACGGTTGTTTCAAAGATTTCCGGGTCTTCCCTGAAGCCAGGGGCAACCAGCATGGTCAGGGGAGCAGCAAAAAAAACAGCCAGCAGGGTTATGCCTCCCAGGATCAGAAGAAGCCAGATCTGCACCGAGCGGGCCAGGGCAAAGGCCCTTTCGGCCCCGGACTCTTTTTTGATCTTGGTAAAGACCGGGACAAAGGCCATGGTCAGGGAGCCTTCGGCAAAAAGCCGGCGCAGCAGGTTGGGGATGCGAAAGGCCACGAAAAAGGCGTCGGCCATGGGACCTGCTCCCAGGGTAAAGGCTATGATCAGGTCCCGGATAAAACCCATTATGCGGCTCACCAGGGTTGCTCCGGCGACCACCGAGGCCTTGCGGGCCAGGGTGGAAAATGGCGGGCTTTTGCTTTCTCGGGTGCTCAAGATGGGTATCCTGTGTGTTGTTGAAGGGCGTACACTAATTTGTTTCCATCGGGAAATTCTTTATTTCCGGATGTTGAAACTGATGCTTTCCGGATGAAAACTAATTTGTAAGTCCGTCAGAGGCAAGGCAAAACTGGGTCCAGATCCGGGGTGAGGCCGCTCTTGCGCTTTTGGAGGTGAAGATATAGAAGCAGTTAGGGATTCAGGTAGGAATATGGGATTGAGATAGAATGAGGGATGAAGGGATTACAAACTACTGATGTAAACCACTTTTGATTAACATGAGCAAGTTATATGATGTCATAATTATCGGATGCGGCCCCGCTGGAGCTACTGCTGCGCTGGTGCTGGCCCAAAAGGGCATGGATGTTGCCGTCCTGGACAAGAAATCCTTTCCCAGGTTCAAGCTGTGCGCCGGCATGCTCACGCAGAAGACCCTTGATCTGTGCAGTTCTTTTTACCCTGAACTTGCTCAAGAGCTTAAGAAGAGGGATATCATCAGACATGTTTCCAGTGAGTACGCCATAAGCACTGGAAAAAAACGTTTGTACACAGGCATTTCCAGATATTCCTACGTCCTGGTGGACAGGGAAAGGTATGACCAGCTTTGGCACGAAAGGGTACGGGCAACGGGTGCGTCTTTATTCAGGGAGCAGATTGTCCGGGTGGACATACCTGAATCCCGGGTCACTGCCAAAAGCGGCAGGGTGTTCAGGGGGCGTTTCATCCTGGGTGCTGACGGCGGCTCCAGCCGGGTGCGCAAGACCCTGGCCCTGGAAAAGGTGGTCCGTCCCCCCTGGAGCAGGGGTTCAGCCCTGGCCCTGGAGACTTTTGTACCCAGGGAGCAGGCAGTCTTTCCAGACTTTCCGGAGCTTTTTACCGGCATTGTCCAGGATGGCTACGCCTGGTCCTTTCCCGGGACCTCCAGGCAGAGAGTGGGGATCTGTTCTGCTGCTGTCAAGGACGGGCGCGAGCTCAGGAAGATAATGCTGGATCTGTTTAGCGGGAACGGCGTCCATCTGGATGAAAAGGAAATCAAGGGACATGTCCTTCCTTACGGGGACTATGAAAAGACCCCGGGGTTTCAGAACATTCTTCTCCTGGGAGATGCGGCCGGAATGGCTGATCCCCTCCTGGGGGAAGGGATTTATTATGCACATGCCACAGGCGGGCTGGCAGCCGGGGCCGTTAAGGATTGCTGGTCCAGGAATGACAGGACGGCGGATGTGTATTCCAGGCTGGTGGCGGATATAATCAGGGATATGCGTATTAAATGGTTTATGCGCAAGGCCGGTCTGGGGCTTTTGCCCCTGCTGCAGTTGCGCTCTATGCGTCCCTGTCTTGACTTTATTCTTCCGCGCCTGGAGCACAGGATACATAAAAGTTGAAGTCGTTTACTCCTCGTTCCTCTGGTGACAGCCAAGGCTCTGCTTGTTGCGCAGGGCTGCGGTGGTTATGATGTAAGCAGAGTAACACCCGTGGAAAAGCTCCACCAGGGGCTGGGAAATGGGTGTTTCCCTGTAGAAATCATGCAGCCTCTTGTTCAGGTTGCGCATGTCTTCAAAGCCCCGCTGCAGCCTGGGCCTGGTCCTGTTTATTCCCACGTAATTCCACATGGTATTCTTGATGGTGGCCCAGTCCTGGGCGATGAGAACCGGGTCCTCGTTTTGCTTGTTGCCCAGAAACTTCCAGTCCGGCACAGAGGCCTTTGTCTTCTGGCTGAGCCTGGATCTTGTGCCATGCCTGGAGGCTATGGTTTCGGCTATGGTCTGCCCCCAGAGCAGGGCTTCCAGAAGGGAGGTGCTGGCCAGGCGGTTGGCACCGTGCACTCCTGTGCAGGAGCATTCACCGGCGGCAAAAAGCCGTTCTATGGTTGTTTTTCCTGTTGTGTCCACCAGGATTCCCCCGCAGAAGTAATGGGCCGCCGGAACCACGGGGATAAGCTGGTCGCGTATGTCGATGCCCAGTTCCAGACATTTCTTGTGAATGGTGGGAAACCTTTTGTCCGGGTTCTGGATGTGCGTTGCAGCATCCAGAAAGACCATATCTTCATGAGTGGCGAGCATTTCATCCACGATGGCCCTGGTGACGATATCCCTGGGAGCCAGGTCCTTTCTGGAGTCATACCTGTGCATGAAGGGTTCTCCCCGGGCGTTGACCAGGACCGCGCCCTCGCCGCGAAGGGCTTCGGTTATGAGGAATTTGCGCGGGCCGCGATGAAAAAGGGCCGTGGGGTGGAACTGGATGAACTCCAGGTTCATCATTCTGGCCCCGGCCCGGTGGCCCATGGAAACGGCTGAGCCCAGGGAAAGCCTGCAGTTGGTGGTATTTAGATAGATCTGGCCCATTCCCCCCGAGGCCAGGATGGTGTAGTCCGCCAGGACCTTGAGAACATTGCCGGTGGCCTGTTCCAGGACATAAGCCCCCATGCACCGGTTGTTCAGACTGTACCTTATTTCCTGGCGGGTGCAGTGGTGATGGGTGGTTAGCAGGTCAACAGCGGTATGCCCGGTCAGCACCTTTATGTTGGGTTCCTTTTTTACGGCCTGGACATAGGCGTCCATTATGGCCCGGCCGGTATAGTCGGCGCAGTGCAGGACCCTGGCCAGGCTGTGCCCTCCTTCACGGGTAAGATGAAAAGAACCGTCCAGACTGTCAAAGGGCACCTGCAGATCCTGGATAAGGATTTTTTGAACCAGTTCCGGGCCTCTGAGGCAAAGGTAGCGAACCGCCTGGAGGTGATTGTAATTCCACCCAGCCGTCAGAATGTCTTTTTCCATGAGATCAGGGGTGTCTTCAGGAGCCTTGTAGGCTATTCCTCCCTGGGCAAGTGCGGAATTGCCGTCATCCATGGAGGAACCGGAGCATACCAGCAGGACCTCACGCCCCTGGCGTGCCAGATGAAGGGCCGCGGTACAGCCGGCTATACCGGAACCGATGATCAGTACCCGGGTTTCCAGAGTAGTATCCGACATATAATCAGTCCTTGTTTGATGTGACTGCAAAAAGTCATTTTTTCAGTCACAGACGTCAGAGGTCAGAAGTCAGAGGTCAGTAAAAACAAAGAGTTATGTCACGCGAAGACGCGTAATTGATTCCTAGATTATTCATTTTCCGACTTTTTGCATGTGCATCTTGTTTAGCTTTTTGTCAGGGCATATATCTTTGTGTGATGGACAGTCAAATTTCCATGCCCATGCTGTAATCCGCGGCGACGGCCGAGTGGGTCAGGGCGCCCACGGATATGAATGTGGGACCCATAAGGGCCAGATCACGTATATTGTCCAGATTTACACCTCCGCTGATCTCGCTTTCCACCCCGGACTGCCTGGTTATTTTAAGTGAGTGTCTTATTTCATCCATACCCATGTTGTCCAGCATGATTCTATCGGATCCCGCCCTGACCGCCTCGAGGACGTCATCAATTCTGCGGCACTCCACTTCTATTGGGGGGCATGGGTGGTAAGTGTTGCGAAGGGTCTGCACAGCCTGTTCTATGCTTCCGGCCTGGTCGATATGGTTGTCCTTGAGCATGAGCATTTCTTCCAGGTCCATGCGGTGGTTCATGCCTCCCCCCAGGCGTACGGCGTACTTTTCCAGGTAGCGGTGTCCGGGGGTGGTTTTCCTGGTATCCAGGAGTCTGACATCAGTATCTTCGATTTTTTGGGTGTAGGCCCGGGTAAGGTTGGCGATCCCCGAAAGCCTGGCCATGAAGTTTAGAATTATCCGCTCAGCCTGAAGGATTTTACATGTGCCGCCCCTGATGCTCGCCACCGGGGTGTTGGGGTCCACAAGGTCTCCTTCCTGCACCAGAAAGCCAGGCCTGCCCTCCCCGGCTATCTTGTCCAGTATGATCCGGACCAGGGGAAGTCCAGCCACAATGGTCTTCTGTTTGGCCTTAATGACAGCCCGGCATTTGTCTCCTGGACTGAATACGGCCATTGAGGTCAGATCCTGTCCATCTTCCTGCAGGGCGAGCCTGATCAGATCCTCGAGGTGGTCCATGATCCCGGCGTGAAAAAAGTTTTTAAAGTCGTTTTGTTTTTTCATAAGTAACTGCCTCTATCTCTGCCCGCGGCAATAGTTGACAATATCCGGGTGGTATGTCCGTTACTTCTATGTACAGGGGGCGGATATGTAAAGCTTGTAAAAAAAATAACTCGAGGTTACAAAGTGTTCATTCTTCGTTTCCGGACAGTTTGGTTTTCGTTTCAAGTGGTTGCACAAGAGGAGGTTGCCGGGATGTCATTGAGAGACAGCAGCCTGGGCAGGCTGTATTATCGCGCATTGGAAAATGCTGTCTTGCCCTTTATTAAAAACAGAGGCTTCACCCCCAACCGGGTGACCTTTGCCGGGCTGATATTCGCCGTTATGGTCCCCTTGGGATTTTCTGCACATGCCTTCTGGGGGTTTTTACTCATAGCCCTGGCAGGTATAGCTGACAGCGCCGACGGCCTGCTGGCCAGGGATACCGGTCTTAAGACTTCCTTCGGCGGATTTCTGGATTCAACCCTGGACCGCATCAGCGACACGTTTTTTCTCATGGGTTTCTGGGTGCTTTTCTGGCTGGACGGGCGCTGGATACTGGAAGCAACCATTTTGTTTTTCCTGGCCCTTATTAGCATGTACCTCATAAGCTATATAAAGGCCAGGGCTGAAGCCTCAGGCCTGGACTGCGATGTGGGGCTCATGACCAGGGCTGTCAGGGTGGTGTATATGCTGGTCTGGGCCTTTTTGATCATGATTGTGCCGGGTACGGCAGAGGCCCTGCTCTGGATCGGAATCAGCCTCTTTCTGCTGGGATGCGCTTTCACCGCAGCACATAGAATCGTGCATGTGCGCAACCAGTACAGTTTTATGATCTAGGCGCTGAGCACTGGGACTGTTCCGTCCTTGTTTTTGCAGCCGAATCTTATCGGGGTCGGTATCGGGGTCGGGATCGGTATCGAAAATACCGGGCAGCCTCCTACTTGACTGTGTTTAGCGGATTTGATTCTGACTTCGACCCCGACCCCGACGATAAGCGTAAGTACGGACAGTTAAGTGGCCAGGGGCAACTTTTTCGCTTGGGTTGCGGGCATGGCCCGCGTTAAAATATAGATAGAGTGTGCTGAATAATTTTTCAACTTCTTAACAGATGTCGTAGAGGTATATCAGATGTCCAATATGTTCGGCCCCAATGATCCAAGGTGGCAGGGTCCGCAGTTCAGGCTGGAAGACGTGGATTTTTCCAGGATATACAAGCTGGCCAAAGTGGGCCTGGCTGTGGTGGCCTTTATTCTTGTCCTGTCGGGGATCGGCTGGGCCCAGTCCTTCTACACCGACTGGCTGTGGTTCAGCAGTCTGGGTTATGAGCAGATAATCCTCAAAATTCTGTATACCAGCGTGGGCCTGTTCTTTTTAGGGGCGGCGGTTTTTCTGGCTCTGGCCCTGCCCAATATCTACCTGGCCCACAAAAATATCCTCAGCCTGCGCCTGATAAACCAGAATGTTCCCATGCAGCTTTATTACAAGGCCCGTACCCTGGTTTTCTGGGGGGCTGTCAGTATCGCCGGACTGGGGGCGGTTGTACTGGCCAGGTCCTTTGCCTCGCAGTGGGAAAAGGCACTCATGTTCTTGCATCAGGTACCCTTTGAAGAGTCTGATCCCATTTTCGGCAACGACCTGGGATTTTATGTCTTTTCCATGCCCATGCTGGACTTTGTCCGCTCCTGGCTGCTGGTGGCAGTGATATTCGTTTTGCTGATCGTTGGGGCATACTATTTTCTGAACAGTCTTTTGCGCGGAGAACAGTTCAGCTTCACCGGCAGGGTCAGGACCCACCTGGCCATTCTGGGAGCAGGGGTCCTTGTGCTCATGGCCCTGGGGCACTGGCTGGGCCGTTATGACCTGCTCAATTCCAGCATGGGGGCTGTCTACGGCATAGGGTTTACCGAAGACAAGGTGCTGCGGCCCGGCCTGGCGATTATGACCATTGTGGCCCTGGCTGCTGCCGGAGTGCTGGCTGCAGCACCCTTCTACCGGGGCAGGCAGCTCATGGTCGTGGCCCTGGCAGCCTGGTTCGGCCTGAATATCGTGCTGGCTCACCTTCTGCCCGGAGTGGTGCAGCGTTTCATGGTGGAGCCCAGCGAGCTGGCCCGGGAACGCGATTACCTGGAGCACAATATTAATTTTACCAGACAGGCCTATGGTCTGGACAATATTGTTTCCCAGCGCCATCCTGCCAGAGGTGAAATGGATCGCCAGACCATAGAGGATAATGAGGGCACGGTGCGCAATGTCCGACTGTGGGATGAAGGTCCTCTGCTTCAAAGCTACAACCAGATCCAGTTTTTCCGGCTTTACTATGATTTCCTGCAGGTGCACACCGATCGCTACATGGTAGATGATGAGCTGAGGCAGGTCATGCTGGCCACCCGCGAGCTGTCCGCGGACAAGCTGCCCAGTGAAGCCCAGCGCTGGGTGAACCGCAGGCTGCAGTTCACTCACGGCTACGGCGTGGCCATGACCCCGGTGACGGAGGTGGAGTCCGGAGGAAGACCGGGCTTTTTTATCCGCGATGTGCCACCCACCGGGCAGGTGGAACTTAAGCGTCCGGAAATATATTACGGACTCAAGAGCCTGGACTATCTAATAGTGCGCAGCCGCATGCAGGAATTCAACTATCCCGGCCCTGAAGGCCCGGTTTACACTCATTACGAGGGAGAAGGCGGGGTAAAGCTGGATTCATTTTTCCGCCGGCTCATATATGCCTGGAAATTCAGCGATATCAATATCCTCATTTCCAACGAGGTAACCCGGGAAAGCCTTATCCAGTACCGGCGCACCATTCCGGAGCGTTTTTCCGTGCTGACTCCTTTCCTGCAGAGAGACCGTGAAGCCTACAGCGTGGTGGCCGATGGCAAGGTTTACTGGATTCAGGATGCTTACACCGTTACCTCCAGGTATCCCTATTCAGCCCCATGGCAGAGAGCTTTCAACTACATGCGCAACAGCGTCAAGACTGTGGCTGATGCCTACCACGGTCATATGGATTACTACATATCAGATCCGGACGATCCAGTGGTGCAGACCTATGATGCTGTTTTCCCGGACCTTTTCAAGCCCCTGGAGGAAATGCCGGAATATCTGAGGGATCATATCCGCTATCCTCTGGACCTGTTTACTGTTCAGAGTCAGAAACTTCTGGAATACCATATGCAGGATCCGGTGGTTTTTTACAACAAGGAGGATCAGTGGTCAGTGCCGGTCCAGCATTCTTTCGGACAAACCGAGGTTTTGCAGCCATACTATATTGTTGCCAGGCTTCCAGGGGAAGAAAAAGAAGAGTTTCTGCTCATCCAGCCCTTTACACCTGTAAACAGACACAATCTGGTGGGCTGGCTGGCCGCCAGAAGCGATGGTGAAAACCTGGGGGAAATGGTGCTGTACAACTTTCCATCTGGAAGGCACGTGGATGGGCCCAATCAGGTGGAGGCCCGTATTGATAATGATGCTGTTATATCCGAGCAGTTCACCCTCTGGGGGCAGGTGGGTTCAGAGGTCTCCAGAGGCATCCTGCTGGTCATACCTGTAGGAGATGCTCTGCTTTATGCCGAACCGGTATTCTTGAAGCCCGATACCCTGGATTTTCCGGAGCTTCGAAGGATAATCCTGGCTGATTCGGAGCAGGTGGTAATGCACCAGAACCTGGAGGACTCCATTGACGCTTTGGTGGGAGAACTGCCTGCAGTGGCTCCGGTGGTGGAGACCGATGAAGAACTGCCTGTCCGTGAAGACCGTGAGGACAGGATTTTGCCCGAGTTCCGCGAAGGACTGCGCGAGGCAGTGGACAGCCTGCAGGAAGTCCTGGACGGCCTGAGAGAGATGCTCAGATAGTTTTCATCCGGAAAGTCTTTCTTTCTGGATGAAAACTAGATAATGCTTCTGTACCCTAAAACACCCTGGTAAAGATCCAGGTGCCGGCCACAAAGGTTCCCAGGACGCTGCCCTGGTTGGCCAGGACCACTACAAGGAGGATCCTGCATACCGGGTTCATCCAGAAGGCCTTGACGGAAGTAAAGGCCTTGGGCAGGTGTTCCAGGTCCGAGACCAGCGGCTTCTTGACCCAGGCCTGCACCAGGCCGGCTATCCACCCGGCGGCCATGGTGGGGTTGAGGCTGGTGAGGGGTGCAGCCACAAATGCGGCAATTATGGTGTAGGGATGGGCCAGGGCCAGGCTGACAGCAAGGGCGGAACACAGCCCGTTGACCAGGATCCAGATATATATGGACTGCACAGAATGCTGCGCCCCCTGGGTAACAAAGCCAAAAACCAGCAGGCCGATAATTACCAGGGGAATACCCCACTTGAGGATGGTCGGCCACACAGCCTTTCCGGGCATTTCAGTAAGGGGGGCGATGTCGATATCCTGGTCCAGGTAGCGGGTAATGCCGGGAATGTGGCCTGCGCCGACTATTACCAGGATGTTTTTTCCCGGACTTTCGGCTATCTTGTGGGCCAGGTACTGATCGCGTTCGTCAATGAGTGATTTCTGAATCTGGGGAAAGGACCTGGAAAACTCATCCATGACCACCTGCAGCTGATCCTTGTTTTTGAGTTTTTCAATGTCTTCTTTTTTGATGTCTCCGGGAAAGGCCATTCCCGCCAGAAGCTGCATTAAAAGCTTGAATTTGCCCCACATGGACAAAGAGCCCCAGACCCTTTTCAGGGTTATGTTCACATCCCTGTCTGCCAGTACAAGCTCTGCCCCGGTCCTTTCAGCCTGCCTTACCCCCTCAAGCATTTCCGCTCCGGGCTTGACTCCGAGCTTTTGCCCCATTTTCCGGTAAAAAGCGCTGAGTCCCAACTGGGCCAGCAGGAAAAGAGCCTTGTTTTCCTTGATCACCTGGTAGATGTCGGTATTTTTCCATACATCTGGGTGCACCAGGGTCTGATACCTGGAAGAACAGAGTTCAACGCAGATGGTGTCCGGACGGATCTGTTCTACAGCCTGCTGAACGTCATCTACGCTCTGCTGGGAAACGTGAGCTGTGCCCAGCAGGTATACGGTCTTTTCGCCTGCCTGGATCCGGTGCAGATTTTCCAGGTTGCCCTGGTTTTGCTGACTCATTTCTGGTGAATGCTCCTGATGAGAATATTAATGTTAAAGTAACTATTCAGCACCTGCGGACGAATAGCCAGGGTCCGGGGGTTCGGCAAACTGGGCGTAAACTGTCTGAGCGACGTAGGAAGAGTTAATCAAAACCGTTAAACACTCAACTTGATTCAAAGCGTAATATAATTGAAGCTTTTCTGGTTGAAAAAACTTGAAGAGGTTTTGATTTACGCTTCCTTGGAGCGAGTTTT
>PWFB01000040.1 GCA_003553695.1 Desulfonatronospira sp. | reverse complement strand
TTCCGCGGACAACAAAAGCGATCTCATTACCTGTCTATTTATTTTCCGATATCTGGAAAGAATGGGTGACTCCATGCTCAACATCGGGGAAGCCATTATTTTTTCAGTATTCGGAGAAAAGCTGAAAATTCACCAGTATCACGCCCTGATGGAAAATCTTGGTTCTATGGACAATGAGCTTTCATTTGAGGAAATCGGCTTTGAATCCATCTGGGAATCCAGGTCTGGATGCCGTATAGGCAAAATAATGGATTCTGGCCAGAGAAATGGACAGGCGGTATTATTTAAAGAGGGCAGAATTGAAAAAATTGCCAGGGAAAAAGCAAACATAGAAAAATGGAAAAGCATTTTTCCAAGTCTGGTGCCAAGAATAATCAGCTACAGTCAGAACAGTAAAAATGCTTCCATGCTCATGGATTTTCTGCAGGGTTGTTCTGTGCAGGACACCGTTCTTTCCAGGGACCCGGAAAGCATGGACAATGCCGCCTTTATACTTAAAGAGACTCTGTCCATTATCTGGCACGATACTCTGGAAAACACCGCTGTGAAGCCTGACTTTATTTCCCAGATGATACAGCGCCTTGACGACGTAATCATGATTCATCCGGAATTCAATTTTTCTGATTTTGACAATTCACTATCCCGACCCCTCCCTGAAAAACTTCTACAGATCCTTAGTAAAATAGAGACTGAACTTTCTTCTCCTTTTTCGGTATTTATTCATGGAGATTTCAACACCAACAACATCCTTTATAACCAGAAAAACCAGCAGATCTACTTTATAGACCTGCACAGGTCGCGATATGGAGACTATGTTCAGGACATTTCGGTATTCCTTGTTTCCAACTACCGCATGCCCGTGTTTTATCCCGATGTACGCCGGGCCATAAACAAAATCAATAAAACGATCTTTTGTTTCGCCAATCAGTTTGCTGCTGAAAACAGTGACAAGACCTTCCATGCCCGGCTGGCTCTGGGCCTGATACGTTCTTTTTACACCTCAACCAGGTTTGAGTTGAACAGAGAACTTTCCAGAAGCATGTACAACAGATCGCTGCAACTGGCACAACTGCTGCTTGCCCACCAGGGAAAACCATGGAGGGATTTTTCAGTACCCAGAAATATTTTTGATTACCCATAGCCTGTAATTGTATAGATCCCCTGGCCGGCACTGTTACAAAAAACCAGCTATAAAAATCTTATGCATGGAGGCTCAATGTCTATTGAAAAACAAAAGAACTATAAAATAGCGGTCATCGGCAATCCGGGCAGCTGGTCCACTGAAAAGCTGGCAGACGAACTGTATGAAAGAACCAGCTTCAGACTTGTGGTGGATCCAGCACAGCTGGCCTTTGACATGCAGGGCAGGACACTTGTTGCCGGAAACACTGATCTGGCTGAGCTGGACGGTCTGGCCATAAAAAAGATCGGACCCGTTTATTCTCCAGATATGTACAACCGCCTGGAGATACTTCGATTTTTTTGCTCCCTGGGCAAGCCTGTGTTTTCAAGACCGGAAATGGTCATGATGGCTGTAAACAGGCTTAGCTGTACTGTAAATCTTCAGATAGGAAACATCCCCATGCCCCCCACAGTCATCACCGAAAGCCGTGATGAAGCAGTCAGGGCAGTGCGTAAATTCGGCAAAGCTGTATTCAAGCCGCTTTTTTCTTCCAAGGCCAGGGGAATGCTTTTAGTAGAGGACAATGCAAATTGTGGCTCAGCAATTGCCAATTTTCAAGCCTCGGGAAATACTGCCATGTATATTCAGAAGATGGTTCAGATTCCGGGCAGAGACCTGGGAATAAGTTTCCTGGGAGGCAAATATATCGGCACTTATGCCCGGCGCAAGGGAAATTCATGGAACACCTGCACCTCCAACGGAGGAAAGTACGAGCCATGCGAGCCGGACGCGGAAACCATAAATCTGGCAAGTAAGGCACAAGACCTGTTCAACCTTGATTTTACCTGCGTGGATGTTGTGGAGACAGAAGATGGCCCCATGGTCTTCGAGGTATCAGCCTTTGGAGGTTTCAGGGGACTTTATCATGCCTGCGGCCTGAATGCGGCCGGCATGTATGCGGAATATATTATTAACCAGCTGGAATCCCGGCAATAATGCCGATGTAAGCATTCAGGGGGTCCTCGGTGGTGACTCATGGCATTAGTCCAGGGGACTGTCCCCGCTGAGTAATGACTATGCAGCTTCACTTAATTTCGCGCCTGTACTTTTTTGTTTTGGTGAAGGAAAAGTGTCGCGGGGACTGTCCCATTGGCCGGTACCTGCCCCCCCCTGAATGATTACGATAAAGTGGCAACACAGGACTATAATATTCATAGCAAACCAAGGGAGGAATGTATGGGAAAAGATGAACTTAAATTCAAGGCAGTGGTGGAAAAACAAAGCCTGATAGCCACTCTGGAAAATCTGATGGACTCAATTCAAGTAGGAAGGCTATATGTAGGAGATGGGCAGCAGGGAATACTGCTTGTTCCCGCACCCCACTTAAAGCTTGAAATCAGGGCTGAATCCAAAAAGGACAAGGAAAAAATATGCATGGAGATCAGCTGGAGAACCGATAGCAAAGAGTTTGCGTTTAAGGAGCCGGAGCTGGTTATATCCAGCCAGGCTCCTGAAATAACATATGAAAGTGAAGCAGGGGATGCAGACCAGGAATACCAGGAGAGCAATGAACAAACTGAAGAAGAACTGCGATAAAAATCACTCTTCTGCATGATTAACCCAACAACGACACTTAGAAAATAGGTTGATTGTCAAATCAGGGATAGGCACTCCGGCGCCCACTTGAATGAGATTTTGTGCCACCCAGGCCTGATTTTTAGCTCCAAGTGCGTGCCGGAAGTCCCCTTGAGGCACAAATAAGTGTCGTTGTAGGGGGAGGTGGTGATGATTTTATCATTATTACTGAAACAAAAAAGGCCCAGCGGATCTGCCAGTCGATAGTGCGCTGTTTCGCAAGACTGGCAAAAAAATTTTACACGGTGGATGACAATAAAAGGGGTTATATTCTGGCCAAAAACCGGGATGGGGTGAAAAAGAAGTTTGCCCTTGTTTCTGTTTCCCTGGCCATAGTGGACTGCTTTGAAAACATGACCCTGAACCAGATCAGCCAGCTGGCCGCCGGAACCAAAAAACTGGCCAAATCGAAGCCTGGCAATTCATTTGCACAAAACAGAAGAACCCAGACATAGGCACATTATTTATATAAGTTCAGCACATCTGTCCGAGGCCTGTTGGAAGTCTATGCCTCCGCCAAGTTCATAAACCGGAATATCCTGAAAAAATTTCATGTAGTCCAGAGGGTCAGGCTCCAGCACCCTGAAGTTGTCTGATGGATAGTAAAAAAGACCAGGAGATTTGATCACTGCCTGCAACAGCTCTGACCTTTTTTCCAGGTTCACCCTCTGCATTTCCAGGCTCTGTCCGTGCCTGCTCCAGTTTAAAATGACAAGCGCCTTTACTCCTGATTGCAGCTTGAACCTGTCCCGACCGAAACACTTATCCAGCCAGACGTCATATTTATGCTCCATTTTCCAGATCATGTCTTTTGAAATTCCGGAAAATTTCCTGATTTCTTCAGATGTCAGAATCCCGGTCAGACGCGGATTGTTCAGTATTGTACCCGGATTGACCCTGGGCAGCTTGGCCACTCCGAACATTTCTACATGTTCCTTTTTTTTGCGGACCATGAGGCGGTCATTGCTGACAAAATCAAGGCCTTTATTCATGAGGTGAAGGGCCAGAGTAGATTTACCCAGACCGGAAAAACCCGCCAGAATAATCCCCTGCCCTTTTCTTGAAACTGCTGCTGCGTGGCACAGTAGACAGCCCTGGTCCAGCTTCCACTGGATGAAGCGGTTATTGATAAAGTTGACAACCTGGTTGTCATTTTCTGTACACGGTCCGATGGCGATATTTTCACTGGAGTTCATAAAAAACAGCATCCCGGAGAGTTTTTTGCGAACCACCCTGCCCCCGGGAATATTTATGTACTGCTCCTTTATACGCTTTTTGCTGCAACCGGGGTGCAGGTCAGTCAGGCTGATACCAGGTTTAAGCGGGGGGTTTTCCAGAGCTTTAATCACAATATGGGGCTGGTCATCATTCTGGATTAAAAAAGGCTTAAAGTATCTCAAAAGCTTTTCCCGCAAAACAGGTTCATCCATCTCCACCCTGATGGTACAGTCATCCAGCTGAAGATCAACGGACTGATCCAGTGTATCCTGAACATTTGAACAACCCAGCATATGCAGGAAACTTTGCCCGGGGGTAATTGGATAATGCATTGTGACATCCTCTTTAATGATAAACATATATACAACAAAAGTAACAGGTTATCCCTTTTTAAGGAAAGCAGGGGACAGGCACCCCCAAACCTTCTCCGGGCTGTATGCCTCCGGGCAGGAAGCCATGCCACATGCAAACGGCTAAACTGTTACACTTTACTGTTTTCTAAGTGTTTCAAATTCCTGGCAATCTTTTATCCGTTGGTTTCCAGCACATTTACTTCCTGTATTTTTCCGGGAAGTGTCAGTGAAATCCAGGTCTACAGCCTTCTCTGCAGCTTGTTCCGCACCAGTATTGCGACTAAGTTCAGTCCCAGAACCAGAAACATGAGTGTTAGTGCAGTGCCGTACTGCAGAGGTCTGGTCTGGTCTATGTTGACACCGGCTGTGGCCAGGACATAGATGTGATAAGGCATGGCCATGATTTCATCAAAAATCGAACTGGGGATCTTGCCGGTATAAAAGACAGCCGCGGTAAACATGATGGGAGCGGTTTCGCCTGCGGCCCGGCTTACACCCAGGATCATGCCGGTAAGCATGCTTGGCAGCGCAGCAGGCAGGACCATCCTGTAAACGGTCTGCCATTTGGTGGCCCCGAGAGCCAGAGAGGCTTCGCGGTAGGACTGAGGAACGTTTCGCAGGGCTTCCTCAGCTGATCCGATAATCAGCGGCAGAATAAAGGCCCCCAGGGTAAGAGAGCCAGCCAGTAGACTGACCCCCATGTTCAGATAGAGAACAAAAAAGGCCAGCCCGAAAAGACCGTAGACAACCGAGGGCACTCCGGCCAGGTTGATTATGCCCATGCGTATGATTCTGGTCCATCTGCCGCCGCCGGAAAACTCATTAAGATAAATGGCAGTGCCCACACCCAGGGGAAAAGCCACCAGAATGGAACCCAGGCTTATATAGACAGTACCCACGATACAGGGCCAGATTCCCCCCTCGGTCATGGACTTTCTGGGGTG
>PWFB01000184.1 GCA_003553695.1 Desulfonatronospira sp. | reverse complement strand
TGAAGTCCTGGAGGCATTCAGGGAGCAGGTGCTTTCCTGTGATGTGGACGTGGCTTTTCAGGACAGGTGCAGGGCGGACAAGGTGGGCTGCCGGGGATTCTGCGCCCGGGATGTCCTGGTGGACGTGGTTGTCCAAGGGGAAAAGACCACCTACGAACGTGTCAGGTCCGATATGGTGCCCAGGATCTTTGAGGAACATATCCTGGGTGGCACTCCTGTCCAGGAATGGACAGCAGATGAGCTGCACCAGTCCTTTCAGGACAACCAGAAAAAGGTTGTCCTGGCCCATTGCGGGGAAATCGACCCCGAAGACCTGGATGCCTACCTGAATGTTAAGGGATATGAAGCAGCCCGCAACGCATTCAACGACATGCAGCCCGTGGAAATAATCGAAAAGATCAAGCGCTCTAAGCTAAGAGGCAGGGGAGGAGCCGGTTTTTCCACCGGGCACAAATGGGAGTTTGCCTACAAGGTTGATGAAGAGGAGAAATATGTAGTCTGCAACGGCAATGAAAGTGATCCTGGAGCTTTCGCCGACAGGTGCATCATGGAAGGAGATCCCCATGCAGTTATTGAGGGAATGATGATCTGTGCCCGGGCCATCGGGGCCGGGAAAGGCTACATCTATATCCGGGACGGGTACTCCCTGGCTGTGAAGCGTCTGCGCCTGGCCCTGAAGCAGTGTTATGAGCGAGGATTTCTGGGCAAAAACATATTCGACTCAGGGCAGGATCTGGACATAAGGCTTTACCCTGCTCCCGGGGCCTTTATCTGCGGAGAGGCCACCGCCCTGGTGCAGTCAATCGAAGGCAAGAGGGCCATGCCCACCCCCAGGCTGACCCGTACCTCTGAAAACGGGATCAGGGGAAAGCCCACGGTTATCAACAATGCCGAAACTCTGGCCAATGTTCCCAAAATTCTTAGAAACGGCGCATCCTGGTTTGCAGGACTGGGTACAGATACCAGCGGCGGAACCAAGGTATTCTCTCTGACAGGCAAGGTGAAAAGCAACGGACTGGTGGAGGTCCCCATGGGAGCCACCCTCAGGGACGTGGTATACAAGGTGGGCGGGGGCATAGACCAGGACCGGGCTTTCAAGGGTATCCAGCTGGGAGGTCCCACCGGGGGATGTGTTCCCGAGTCCTGCCTGGACAGCCGGGTGGATTATGAATCCCTGGCCGTGGCTGGAACAATCATGGGTTCCGGGGGCATGGTGGTCCTGGATGAGACCAACTGCATTGTGGATACGGCCAAGTTCTTTCTGGACATCACCCAGGCCGAGTCCTGCGGCAAGTGTACTCCATGCAGGATCGGCATGCGCAGGATGTATGAGATCCTTGAGCGTATAACCAGTGGAAACGGCCGGGACGGCGACGTGGAACTCCTGGAGGACCTGGGCAGCCATATCCGGGCCACTTCGCTCTGCGGTTTCGGCATGACCGCCCCCAACCCGGTGCTGTCCACGGTCAGGTATTTCCGGGACGAATACAATGTACATATCCGGGACAGGAAATGCCCGGCACTGGTTTGCAAGAGCCTTCTGACATTTTCATGCATAGAAGAAACCTGTACCGGTTGCGGCATGTGCAAGCGGGTCTGCCCGGCGGATGCCATCCGGGGAACCAGGAAAAAGCCGCATTTCATCGACCAGGAACTGTGCGTAAAGTGTGGCTCCTGTTTTGATTCCTGCAAATTCGGAGCAATACTCAAAGAGTAGGTGAAATATGAGTGCAAGCATGGTAACCTTGAACATAGACGGCATAGACGTCACAGCGGATAAAGCCAGCACCATCCTGGATGCCGCCAGGAAGCTGGATATAACCATCCCCTCCCTTTGTCATAATCCTGACCTGGTTCCTTTCGGAGGCTGCCGGCTGTGCCTGGTGGAGGTGGCCGGTACATCCAGGCCGGTGGCCTCTTGTGCGGCCCTGGTCCAGGAGGGCATGAAGGTTAAAACATCCAGCAATTACCTGGAGAGGCTCAGGAGGACCAATGTAGAGCTTCTGCTTTCAGATCACCCCAATGACTGCATGCTCTGCGAGCGCGCCGGGAACTGCAAGCTCCAGGAGCTGGCCTATTACTACGGGATACGGGAAAACAGATTTGAGGGTGAAAGCAGAAAGTATCCGGAGGAGGACCAGAATCCCTTCATCCGCAGGGAAATGGAAAAATGCATCATGTGCGGGCAATGCGTGCGCATATGTGACGAGATCCAGGGTGTGGGAGCCATTGATTATGCCTATAAGGGCCTCTGGACCAAGATCTGTCCTCCTTTTGAAAAGGATCTGGACTGCGAGTTCTGCGGACAGTGCGTGGGAGTATGCCCCACCGGGGCCCTGACCGGCAGGATGTGGGCCAGCAAGGGACGTCAGAAATTCAGGGAAGTGGAAACAGTATGTCCTTATTGCGGCTGCGGCTGCAACCTTACTCTGGCTGTGCGTAAAAACGAGATAGCCAGGGTGTACTCCAAAAAAGAAACCGTCAATCAGGGCATGCTCTGCGTCAAGGGCAGGTTTGCCTACGATTTCGTTAACAGCCCGGACAGACTGACCAGGCCGCTCATCAGGATCGGGACAACAAAAGATTTTGTCCCCAACCGGGAAAACCCATACAGGGGCTCAAAGCAGGGTTCGGCCTCCAAAACCGGTTTTGATCAGTTCAGAGAAGCATCCTGGGACGAGGCCCTGGACCTTGTTGCCTTGAGGTTCAAGGAAATTAAGGACCTTCATGGCCCAGACGTCATCGGCGGGCTGGCTTCGGCCAGGTGCACCAACGAGGATAATTACCTGTTTCAGAAGTTCATGCGCATGGCTGTGGGCACCAACAATGTTGACCATTGTGCCAGATACTGACATAGTTCCACCATTGCCGGTCTGGCAACAGTATTCGGTTCAGGAGCCATGACTAATTCCTATGAGGAGATCAAGGATAACGACGTCCTGCTGGTAATCGGCTCCAACACCACGGAGACCCATCCCATAATCGGGCTGGAGATGAAAAAGGCGGTACGGCGCGGGGCAAAACTCATTGTCATTGATCCCAGAAAGACCGAACTGGTCAGGTGGTCCCATGACCATCTGCAGCTGAAGCCCGGAACCGATGTGGCCCTGCTCAACTGCATCATGCATGTCATCATCCAGGAAAAACTGGCAGACAAGGCCTATATCGACGAGCGCACCCAGGGCTATCCGGCCCTGGCCCGGTCCCTGGAGGGGTACACGCCGGAATACGGGGAAGAAGTGACCGGGGTGGCCAGGGAAAAAATAATCGATGCGGCCAGGACATACGCCAGAGCCTCAAAAGCCGGGATCTACTATACCATGGGGATCACCCAGCATACCCATGGTACAGACAATGTCTTTGCCATTGCCAATCTGGCCCTTATGACCGGCAACCTGGGACGCCGTTCCACAGGGGTGAATCCCCTGCGGGGTCAGAATAATGTTCAGGGTTCCACTGACATGGGCTGTGTCCCCCCGTTTTACCCCGGATACCAGAGCGTGGCCTCTCCAGAGGTCAAAGCCCGGTTTGAAAGGCTGTGGAGAGCACAGCTTTCCTCCACTCCCGGTCTAACGGCCACGGAAATGGTTGATGCCGCTGCAGCAGGAAATTTCAGGGCCCTGTACATAAAAGGAGAAAACCCCGTGGTAAGCGATCCGGATATGCAGCACACGGTAAAGGCCTTGCAGAACCTGGACTTCCTGGTGGTCCAGGATATCTTCATGACGGAAACGGCCCGGATGGCGGATGTTGTTCTGCCTGCGGCCTGTTTTGCCGAAAAGGAAGGCACCTTCACCAACAGCGAGAGACGGGTACAGCGGGTGCGTAAGGCTGTGGAGCCCCCGGGAGAGGCCAGGGAGGATTCCTGGATCATTGCCCGGCTGTCTTCGAGCATGGGTTATGACATATCTTACGACCGTATTGAGGATGTTTTCAAGGAGGCGGGCAAGGCCTGGCCCGCCCTGGGAGGCATGGACTACCATCGCCTGGAGCACAAAGGTCTGCAGTGGCCCTGCCCCACGAGTGATCATCCCGGGACTCCATACCTTTTCAAAGGGGCTTTTCCCAAAAGGATACCAGCCTTTACGCCGGTGGATTACCGTCCTTCGGAAGAACTGCCGGACAGTGAGTATCCTTTGATTCTCAACACCGGCAGGGAGCTTTTCAATTATCATACCGGGACCATGACCAGGAGAAGCCAGGCCGTAAACATGGTCATGCCCAGGGGTTATGTGGAGATCCACCCGGAGGATGCCCGCAGGCTGGGCATAGAGAAAGATCAGTTGGTCAGGGTCAGTTCCAGAAGAGGCAGTATTGATATCCATAGCCTGGTGAGCAACAGGCCTCTTCAGGGTACGGTGTTCATTCCTTTTCACTTTACAGAGGCTGCGGCCAATATGCTTACCAATACCGCAGTGGATCCCATTGCCAGAATTCCGGAGCTGAAAGTTTGTGCAGTAAAGCTGGAACCCATAGAGAATGTGTAAATGTTCAGGGGCCTCTCAACTGATGTCCCTTGGCCTTTTGAAGGTTTGCGAAACCAGGGAGTATGAAATCAAGGAGAACTCATGATTGATGCACAGATGCTGAAAAAACAGATTTTGCTTCAGGATATGGACGAATATGAACTGGGCAAGATTGCCAAAATCGTCCAGAAGGTATCCATTAAACAGGGCGAAGTTCTGTTTCAGGAAGAGGATGAGACCAGAGGGCTTTGGCTCATCAACACCGGAAAAATCCAGATATCCAAAATGGCCGCTGACGGGTGGAGACAGACACTGGTGGTACTGGGTGAGGGGCATTTTTTCGGGGAACTGGCTATTGTCGAAAAGCGCAAGCACGTTTCCAAGGCCGAGGCCATGGAAGACACAGAGCTGTTTCTTATCCCCAAGGAATCCTTTGAAGAACTGGTGGCGGATGACTGCGCCCTGGCCATGGATTTTTTCAAGAGCATGGTGGTAGCCCTGAGCTCCAACCTGAGGCGTATGAACGATAAATTTTTGAGCGTGCTCATAAGTTACTAGCAGTAGTGTACCGCTGCGCTCAGCATATTTACCGTTCGTCTAAAATTAAGTGCTGTATGGGCAGAATGATCATTAATTGTATAATCATTAATAGTTTGTAACTATTCACCACCTGCGGACGAAAAGCCAGGGTCCGGGGATTCGGCAAACTGGGCGTAAACTGTTTGAGCGACGTAGGAAGCGTTAATCAAAACCGTAAAACACCGAGCCTGATTCGAAGCATGTTATAGGAAATATCCTGGTTATCAAACCCGTGTATAG
>PWFB01000126.1 GCA_003553695.1 Desulfonatronospira sp. | reverse complement strand
TAAAATCAATGGTCAAGGCGGGCATGGGTTTCTCCCTTATGCCCGAATTCATGGTTCGCCAGGAACTGCAGGATAAAGAAGTTATCCCCATGGAACTTGAAGAAGGCGGGCTGGAGCAGGGATTTTACATGGTTTACCGCAAGCAGGAAGGTCTGCCGGAAGTCATGTACAACCTTATAGATTATATCGCCCTGAAGATAAACAAAAACATCTCCCCGGCAGAGCAGAAGACTCCGCCTGCACAGAAAGATCAGTTGTCCCTGCATTGAGACAAACGAGCATCAGGCTGTTCAAATCAAGGCCTGCCCTTTTCAAAAACATAACTACCGGCATGGGGCAACCTGCATTACAGCCCTTGCCACGGCGGGCTTCATGATGAGTCTTGCAGCTTATCCATCAAATCGTGTTTTTTAAGCTTGGCATACAGAGTGCTGCGGCCTATGCCCAGGCGCTCAGCCGCCATTTTCTTGTTCCATCCGCAGGACTCCAGAGCCTCCAGCAGCAGGTTCTTTTCCTGGTCTTTCATGATGTTGCCTTTGACAGGCTTTTGTCCCTGCAGCTTCCGGGGCAGATCCTCCAGGGTAATGACCTCCCCCTTGCACAGGACTACTGCCTGTTCCAGAACGTTTTCCAGTTCGCGCACATTGCCTGGCCATGGATAGTCCAGGAGGACACGCATGGCAGATGAACTGATCTCATTGACCTTTTTGTCCTGCACCGCAGCAAAACGTTCCAGAAAATGCCTGGCCAGCAGGGCCGTGTCGTTGCCTCTTTCCCTGAGGGGAGGCAGGTCAATAGGCACCACGTCCAGACGATAATAGAGATCTTCCCTGAAACGTCCGGCCTTGACCTCTTGCAGCAGATCCTTGTTGGTGGCGGCCACTATGCGTACATCAACCTCAATACTCTTTTCCCCGCCCAGACGTTCAAACTTCTGGGTCTGCAGCACCCGCAGAAGCTTCACCTGGGCCGAAAGATCCACCTCGGATATTTCATCCAGAAAAACGGTTCCTCCCCTGGCTTGCTCGAAACGGCCGGGCTTCTGCCTGACTGCTCCGGTAAAAGCCCCTTTTTCATGTCCGAAAAGTTCGCTTTCCAGAAGAGTGGTGGGATAGGCCGAGCAGTTGATGACCACAAAGGGGTTGTCCCTGCGGGGACTGCGGGTGTGCAACGCCTTGGCCACCAGTTCCTTACCTGTGCCGGATTCTCCTTGAATAAGCACGGTGACATCGGTAGGAGCCACGTCATCTATAAGCTGAAAGATGCTCTGCATCTTGGGATCACGCCCGATCATGCCCTCAAAGCCTACGGACTCGGATAACCCATGCTTGAGCCGTTCAATTTCCTCCTGATGGAAAATGGCCCTGCGGATTGTGCCGGAAGCATGGGAAAGAACCAGGCTTACGAGCTCCATGGCCTCGGGATCACATTTGCAGTTGCTGGAACAGGAAGCAAGCATGGCCCCGCAGAGAATATCCTCATAATAAAGAGGCAGGACAAGCTGCTCCACCTCCAGGACAAAACCGTCAGGCAGGGGCAGGGAAGCAAACAGGCTGCCGTCGACATTCTCCGCTCCCTGTAAGTTATGCAGGCCGGCATCAATGTTCTGAACAGTCTGCCGGTCGCTAACCGGATATGTGCCCTTTTCAGTAACTACATACAGGACGTCCCGGTCCGGTCCAAATACCAGAATCAGGTTCTGGGGACAGTGAATGATCTTCTTGATACGGCCCATGAGATATTTCCCTATCTCACGCATATCACTGAGGGCGGACACATTCCTGGCTATCTCACAGGTGGTCTGCATGCGTCCGTGGGCGTATTCCAGTGCCCTGGCCTGTTCCTCCAGCCTGGCTGTGTACTCCTGGATCCTGGAAGTCATCCGCCTGAAGGCCTCTGACAGGGCCTGAATTTCCTTCTGGCCCTGCACGTTGAACTGCACATCCATCTTTTTCCCCGGCTCCACCTCCCCGGCAGCTTTTACCAGAGAAGCCAGAGGCCGGGTTATCCTGTTGACGAGCATCATGCAGATGAACAGCGCCGGCAAAAGTATGAGCAGGGCAAGAGAGAAGATATCCCTCCACAACTGAGCCACCTGCATGCTCAGGTGCTCCTGGGAAAAGCCAAGCCTGAGCACTCCGGCCTGGCCCTCGAACATGGGCACAGCCAGGTCCAGGTATTTATCTCCCTGCACGGACATGATCTTTTGCAGACTGGCTGTACGCTTGTCCTGTGGCTCATTGGCCTTGATAAGATCTCTGGGCACACCGTCTCCCTCCAACACCGCGGCCAGAATCTTATCCTGGCGCTGCACAAAAAGATAACTCAACTGCGGTGTGGTTTGCTGATACCGCTCCAGCCTCCTCTGAAGGCTGACCAGATCGTTGGTCAGGACGTAATCGGTGCTCTCCTCCCCCAAAGTATGTCCCAGATTCACCGCCTGGGCCTCCAGAAGCTCTTCCTGGCTTCTGGCGTAACGGTGCGAGGCCAGCAGGGCCACTGCCAGAATGCTGAGCATGACCAGACCGGCTATGGACAGAACCAGGGTGCTCTTAAGGCTTAGCTGCATCTTGATCTTCACAGTTCTTCAAAGTCCCGTAGATATCCCGGATGGAATCGTACCACTGGTCTTCAGCGGCAACAAACTTTTCAATCAAAAGCGATGCAAGAATTTCTTCCCCTCTGTCGTCCAGATGCATATTGAGCAGAATCTCTTTCAACTCCAGGGCCTTGTCCTGGGATAGGCCGGGAGAGGCCACAATGGGAGGAATGCCAAATGGCTGGGATTTCTTAATAACCCTTGTATTCCGGGTGATGTCGCTGCCGCTTTTATGAAAGTAGTCCCAGATGAGATGATCCACTGCAGCTCCATCCACCAGATTTTTGGATACAGCCATAATGGAATTGTCGTGGCTGTAGGTGTAGATTATATCAGAAAAATAGTCTTCAGGGCAAAAACCCATTTCATGCAGCCAGTACATGGGCACCATCCGGCCGGTATTGGACTCGGGATCGGTAAAGGCAAAGGTTTTACCCTTCAGATCTTCCAGGCTTTCATGCGGGCTGTTCTCATTAACTATTAGATAGGAGTAGTAATGCCAATCCCCCTCCACTACAGGGGCTGCCAGCAGATTGAATCCGTGTGCGTCCCGGCCGCGAACATATGGTCCGGAACAGATAAAGGCCAGGTCAATTTTGTTTTCGCCTAGAAGCTCGTTTATCTCCTCATAGGTCTTGCGCTGAACAAATTCCAGGTCCATGTCCATTTCACGGCTTAAGTAGACCAGTATCTCCCGGTAGGACTCAAATGTCTCCCGCGGGGAAATCATGGCTCCGACAGCCGCCCTGAGCCTGGGCCTTTCAGAGTCAACGGCAGGCTGTTCCTCCACGTTCACGCTGTCGGAGAAATCCACCCGTACGTACTCTTCATCATTATTGCCGCAACCCCAGAACAGCGGCATCAGAATCAGCATGCTAAAGACAGCAGCATACATTATTTTTTTCATAATCATTTGCCTCCAAACAAGCAGAATCAGAGGGACATCTGGCTGTTGTGGATGAATCTTTCAATAAATTTTGTTTATTTTAATTTATCCATTTTTATACACTTTGGTCAAGGCTGCTAGCCTGGACCCTTTTTCTTTCAGGGCTTAATCCCGCCTCTTACCTAAGATAAAATGCAAAATAATTACAATATTCTCGCAACCTCAATTTTTATTTCTTCAACTGTGAACCTGTAAACCGTGAACCTCTTCAACCATATATGATCGAGGGAGATGTGTTCCGGATTATCGTCAAAGTCCCGGAGTATGGAGGATTTGAGGAGCAAAGCGGAAAGAAAGACACCGGGAAAGTCACCCCGGAAGTCACCCCGGAAGTGCGGCTGGTACAAGTTCTGAGCGGCGAGATGAGACGTCTGGATCTTCAGCAGGCTGTTGGTCTGAAAGATGATGAGCATTTTAGAAAATATTACTTGCTACCTGCCTTGGATGCTGGATTGATTGAGATGACCTTCCCTGACAAGCCACGATTAACTGGAGACATCACATTTTTGCCAGCCACATAGCGAACATGGGATCGGTCACTCGCCAGGCTCCTGTTTGCAGGTCCTGCTCCACCAGGTCCAGGGCTGTAAGCCTCTTTAACCCGCCCTGCACCGCGCCGGTGGACCCCAGTTCGTGACGCTGCATGTACGGCAGGGAAAAAACAGCGGTCGTGGGCTCTACGGCCAGACCGCGCAGCAGGGCTATCTGGCGGGGGGCCAGACCCTGCAGTTGAGCCTCGTACAGGGGCCGGTCCATTTCCATAAGCTCCTGGACTGATGCGGTCACATGCTCATCCTGAACTGCGCCATGACAATTTTCAAAAACCAGATAACAAAGCTTCTGGGCGAGATAGGGATGCCCGCCGGTCAGAGAGGCCATGGCCCGGGCCTGGTCCGGACCGCAACGAACTGACCCGGCTTGAAACCGCTCCTGAATAAACAAGATTAGATCCGGTTCAGGCAGCGCCTTGAGTTCCATGTGCAAAGCGCTTTGGTAGAACGGACGGTTCTGGTTCTCGAACATGTCCAGGAGGATACGCCGCCGGCTGCCGATGAAAAAGAAAGAGCAGGACAGGCGTTGAATGAATGTACGCATCAAGGCTTCGATCTGAAACCCGTCAGGCAGTTCGGTGATTTCCTGAAATTCATCCAGGGCCAGATTGACCGGACCGGAAAAGTCCTTGACCACGCTGCCCAGCGATTTCAAGGTCTGTTCCAGCAGTTCCAGTCCCTGGATGGTCTTTCCAGCCGGTTCCACGGTAATCATGACCGAGCCGCTTTCGTCGGGCCTGAACACGGGCCTGAAGGTGCGCATCATGCGGATGGCCTTTTTCATCAAAGTTTCCCTGGGGCTGGTGAAACGATACAAAGCCGTGGCCAGGCGCCTGGCTACATCATCAGAAGAGGTCACCCCGAAAAAATCGCTGAACAGAGCTGCTCCACCCTGCTCCATAAATCGATCCTGGACCCTGCGCACCAGAGAGGTCTTGCCGTACCGTCTCGGCCCGTAAAGGACCACGGATACTCCGGAAGAGGCGTGCCTGGACAGGGCATGCATCTCCGCCTCCCGGTTGCAGAACGGAGCGGCCGGGGACAGTTCCCTGAGTGAAAAAGGGTTTTGTTTCTGGTTCATAATCAGTCTCCAGACATATTGCTCTAGCGGATAATCATGCTTTGCTCTACCACAGCTTTTATGATCTAGCAACATTTATTGCTATATTACAATAAAATAATCCGGGCGGGGTTTCAAGCCTGACCGGGCCATCTTCCAGAAGTTCTTCGTAGGCTTCGCGGCTTGTGGTGGAATAGATGGGCAACAGCTCAATTCGGCTTCAGGCAGCAAGTGGAAAGACTGGAGGAATCTAAAGATTCTGCTGAAGCGCATGGACTGCTTCAGGGTCTCCTTGGTCCGGGTTATCCCTGGTTTCATCTCCACCGGTCTTTTCTGTACCAGATCCTGCTCGTCGCCAAAGTCGGATACGGAAGTTTCCCGGAAAACGAAATCTTCTTTTCTGACCGTGCCCCGGTTGATAAGCTGCAGGACCAGCCTGTCTCCGAGAGCTGATTTTCCCGGCGGTTATGCGGGATTGTTTTTCCGGCCTGCTGATGTTTGACCAGGGATCGTTCCTGGAAGCTGTCTGGAAAATAAGACGGTTTTCCAGACGCCCTGTGAATTCCCAGGGGCAGCTTGACCAGGTTCCCCAGCCCCTTCCCCTGCAACTGGTCCTGCTTGGGAAAGACCTCGAGGTTGAAGAACCGGCAGTCCCTGTCCAGAGCTGCGGCCAGGGGAGAGATAAGATTCCTGGCCAGACTCGCCGGGACGTGTTCTTCAAAGAAAAACCAGAAGTGATAATTTATATTGACGTGACCAGGGCTCATGCTTATTTAAGCATCATAGCAGTTATGTTGGAGGCATCGTGATGCGTACAACCTTGAATATTGATGATGATGTCCTGGAGCGGCTCAAGGAAATGGCCAGCAACAGCAAAAAGCCCTTCAAGCAGGTGGTGAACGAAGCCCTGTCTGTAGGTATCGGGCACCTGGAGCAGCCTGTCTCAAAACCTTATTCGCTGCAGCCGGCCTCCCTGGGCGAACCATGGCCGGGGATTAATATCCGCAAGGCCCTGAGCCTGTCTGATGAGCTGGAGAATGAAGCCGTTCTAACTAGGCTGGAACTCAGAAAATGATCCTCATTGACGCAAACCTGATGCTTTACGCCGTGAACAGGGATCTGCCCGGCCATGTCAAGGCAAAGTCATGGTTTGAAGGCGCCTTGTCCGGTGCAGAAAGAGTGGGACTGCCGTGGGTGGTCATTTCAGCCTTTCTGCGGATCACAAGCAATCCGCGGGTGTTCGAAAAACCCCTGAGTGTGGAGAGAGCTGTTTCATACATGGATGAGTGGTTGGACCAGCCCATGGTCACAATCCTGGTTCCGGGCAGGGGGCACTGGGAAATCCTTCGCAACCTGCTCCTTGCCCATGGAACCGGGGGCAGCCTGACCACTGATGCCCATATTGCGGCCCTGGCTCTGGAACACGGCTGCCGGATTTATTCCGCGGATAATGACTTCAAGAGATTTCCCGGCATAATCCATGTCAACCCCCTGGCAGCTTGAAGGGGATTACGAACCTTTCTCTTTTCTGAAACCGTGAACCAACACTGATGATCAAAGCCCCAAGAAACTCATAGAATGCGCCCTGCCTCTGGATGAAATAAACGTTCCGGAGAAGGAAATCGCGGACAATGCTGGCGTCGGAAATTGTCCCTACGCTGTCGAGACAGCTGGAGATGGAATATGGTCGGGGATTTTCCGTTAAAAACCTTCGTCGAATGGTCCAATTCGCCGAGGTATTCCCCGACGAACGAATTGTCGTATCGCTGGTACGACAATTGAGTTGGACGCATATCATAGCCTTGATTCCCCTCCAAGACCCCCTTCAACGAGAATTCTATACCGAGATGTGCCGTGTGGAACGATGGAGCGTCCGGACCCTGCGAAAAAAAGGCTGAATACTTACGTGAATTGGTTCACGAAAAACATGATGAAGGATGGAAATAATCCTTCTGTAGGCATCCTGCTCTGTATAGACCAGGATGGGCATAGGACGCTTCTGAATATCCTGGGCAAAACACATAGGGGGGAGGAGAAGAAAATATCAGTCAGGTTATATACTGTTATGAATTCGGCCCATCCAAATGCTCTTGTCCATCCGCTTAAAATATGGCAGGAAATATTCAGGTATTTATATCTGCCTTACTTTTTACCTTCCTGAACCTTAGCTTTTAACACCTAAGAGCTCTGTCATGAAAAAACAGTCCAAGTCCCTGGCCCTGGCTTCCAAAGTGATTTTCGCTGCTTTTGAAATTCTTAAGGAGAACGGTGGTGAACTTAACGGCCGGGAAGTCTTAAGCCAGGTTGAACAGCGCGTGGATCTGGATGACTGGGCAAAGGCCAGGTTTGAAAAATCCGGGTATATCCGCTGGCAGTCTGTTCTTCATTTTTACAGCATAGACTGCGTAAAAGCCGGCTTTTTGATCAAGAAAAAGGGGACCTGGTATCTGACCAAGGAAGGCGAGGAGGCCATGAAGCTTGGCCCTGAAGGGCTTCTTAGTGCTGCCCAGAAAGCCTACAGGCAGTGGAAAAAAGAAAAGGAAGCCCAAGAACCTGACGAAGACAGTCCAGATAAAGAACAGGAAGCCACCATTGACGAGATGGAGCAGATCGCTGTTGAGGGTCTCAAGAGTTTCATCAAATCAAAAAATCCTTACCAGTTCCAAGACTTGGCCGCAGCTCTACTTCGGGGTATGGGCTATTATACGCCCTTTGTTGCTCCCAGCGGAAAAGACGGCGGAGTGGATATCATAGCCTACCGCGATCCCCTGGGAACCGTTTCCCCGAGGATCAAGGTTCAGATAAAGCACAGGGACCAGCCTGTCTCCGCTCCGGAAATCAGGCAGTTGATGGGCCTTCTGCAGAAAGATGGCGATGTGGGCATTTTTATATCCTCCGGTGGCTTTACCTCGGATTCCAAAACAACCGCCAGATCATCTCATGTGCATGTAGAGCTGATTGATCTGTCCAGGTTCATTGAACTCTGGCAGGAGTTCTACCATAAGCTCAGCGATGAAGATAAGAGCCACCTGCCCCTTCTTCCGATTTATTTCTATTCGCCCACGGGGTAAATTTTGAACGGAAGACGTTTATTTCCTCAAACCACTTAAAATCTGAAGATATATGCACACAGACCTGTCCTTTATAACCAACGAGGAAAACCAGAGCCTCAAAGAGCGCTTCAGGGTACTCATCCACAGCACCGATTATTTTGACTGCCTGGTGGGCTACTTTTATGCCAGCGGGTTTCACGCCATATATCCTGCCCTGGAAACCACCCGGAAAATCCGCATCCTCATAGGCATCAGCACCGGCAAACAGACCTTTGAAATGCTCCAGGAGGCCCGGGATCAGGCCCGGGCCTCCCTTGACTGCTCCCATGCCGAAGCCGGACAGGAAGTCGAGGAGCTTATCCAGCAGGAGATGGAGGATTCCCAGGACAGCCATGATGTGGAAAAGGGAGCTCAAAAATTCATTGAGTGGATCAAATCCGGCAAGCTGGAGATCAGGGCTTATCCATCCAGGAAGATTCACGCCAAGCTGTACATAATGACCTTCCGGGAGGGAGACCGGGATCTGGGGCGGGTCATTACCGGCTCCAGCAATTTTACCCGCTCCGGCATGGCGGACAATCTTGAATTCAACGTGGAACTCAAAAACAGCAGCGACTACCTGTTTGCCAAAAACAAATTTGAAGAGTTATGGCTTGATGGGGTCGATGTCACGGAAAAATACGTCCAGACCATGGAAAACAAGACCTGGCTGGCCCGAAACATTACCCCCTACCATCTGTATCTGAAGTTTCTCTATGAATACTTCAGGGAGGAGCTGAGCCAGACGGATGAAATAATTTCCAAATACCTTCCTCCAGGATTTAAAAAACTTGAATACCAGGAACAGGCGGTTCTGAACGCCAGGAAAATCCTGCTTGAATATGGAGGAGTATTTATCTCCGACGTGGTCGGCCTGGGCAAGACCTATATCTCGGCTATGCTGGCGGATCAGCTGAACGGGCGCACTCTGGTCATAGCCCCGCCCGTACTTCTGGAGATGTCGAATCCGGGCTCCTGGCCCAATGTTTTCTCTGATTTCAAGGTGCCGGCCGATTTTGAATCCCTGGGCAAGCTGGACGATCTTCTGAAAAGGGATCTCACCAGGTACAGCAATGTCATTATTGACGAGGCCCACCGCTTCCGGACGGAGACAACCATCACTTATGAAAAACTGGCTGAAATCTGCCGGGGAAAAAGAGTTATCCTGGTCACGGCCACCCCATACAATAATTCGCCCCAGGACATATTAAGCCTGCTCAAGCTGTTTCAAAACATCAAGAAGAGCACCATCCCCAACCTGCCCGACCTGGAAAGCTTTTTTAACTCCCTGGAGAAGAAACTGAAAAAATTGGACCGCGGGAAGGATCATGCCTTGTACCTGGAAACCGTCAGGAACAACGCCCGGGAGATACGGGACAAGGTGCTCAAGTATCTCATGGTCCGCCGTACCAGGTCAGAGATAGAGAAGTATTTCAACCGGGACATCCGGGACCAGGGACTTGCGTTTCCAGAGGTGGAAAAGCCCCGGCCCCTGTTCTACGAGCTGGATGACCGGGAAGATCAAATATTCAACAAGACCATCAAACTCATTGCCGACCGCTTTAAATACGCCCGCTACATGCCCATGCTCTATTTCAGGGACAAGGTGGATCAGCTTGAAATCCAGTCCCAGAAGAATATGGGCCGGTTCATGAAGATCCTTCTGGTCAAGAGGCTGGAGAGCAGCTTTTTTGCCTTCAAAAATTCCATTGACAGGTTTCTGCGCTCCTACCAGATGTTTTTAAAGGAATTGGATAACGGTTATGTCTATGTCAGCGCCAAGCATACCCGCAAAATATTCGAGCTCCTGGAAAGGGACGATGACCAGAGTATCCAGCGTCTCCTGGACGAGGGCAAGGCGGAAAAGTTTGCAGGCAGCAGGTTCAAAGATGAGCTCAGGCAGGACCTGGAGCACGATCTTAGCCTTTTAAAAGAGATAAGAGAGCTGTGGCAGGACATTCAGCGTGATCCCAAATTTATCCGGTTTACGCACGAGCTCTCGCAGAACCCGGTACTCAGGGACAATAAACTGATCATTTTTACCGAATCCAAGGAAACCGCGCAGTATCTTTTTGAAAATCTGAACAATAATTACCCGGAACAGGTACTTTTGTTCACCGGAGATTCCGGGGAGGCGGACAGGGAAAAAATACTGGAAAACTTTGACGCCAGGGTCAGTCTTCAGAAGGACCAGTACAGGATGCTGGTCTGCACAGAGGTTCTGTCCGAAGGAGTAAACCTGCACCGGGCCAGCGTGGTCATAAACTATGACCTGCCCTGGAATCCCACGCGGATGATGCAAAGGGTGGGACGGATCAACCGCATAGATACCCCGTTCCAGGTGATTCATACTTTCAATTTTTTTCCCACCATCCAGGCCAATGATCAGATAAAGCTCAAGGAGGCCGCAGAGGGCAAGATAAACGCCTTTTTGACCCTGCTCGGAGGGGATGCCGAACTCCTGACCGAGGGGGAACCCGTGGGTTCGCATGAGCTCTTCAGCCGCCTGACCTCCAGGCAGACCCTGGAAGGAGACCAGGAAGAGGAAAGCGAGCTCAAGTATCTTTATGTAATCCGGGATATCCGGGAAAATCATCCCCGGTTGTTCGAAAAAATCAAGCATCTGCCCAAAAAGGCCCGCTCGGCCAAGGCATGCGCGGATATCCCCCCGGGGCTGGTTACATATTTTCGCAGGGGCCAGCTGCAGAAGTTTTTCAAGTCCCAGGGCGATGATCATGCCCTGGAGCTCGACTTCATGTCCGCAGCCCGGCTCTTGGAAAGCAGCCCGGAGGACAAGAGAGAAGGGCTTCCCAGAGAGGTTTATGCACTGCTTGATATGAACAAGCAGGCCTTTGTCCAGGCCACCACTCAGGAAATGCTGCCTTGGCAGAAAAAGAAGGGCCAGGACAGTGCCGCCGGGATTTTCAAAATCCTGAAGGCCACCCTGGCCAATTCCCAGAGATTTACCGAGGACCAGGAAGAATATGTCAGGACAGTTCTATCCCGGCTGGAGGAGGGCGCCCTGCCTAGAAAAACAGCCCAGAAGACCTTCAGGTCTCTGGAGAACCTGGGGGATGAACTGCTCAACCCCTTGAAAGTGCTGGCCACGCTGCAGAAAAATATTCCGGAAAGGCTGCTGCAGGCCCACTACGCCGAACAAAGCAGCGCCATCTCCGGCAAGCGGGAAGTTATCCTTTCCATGTATCTGTACAGCAAAATAATGGATTGAGAAAAATAAAATTGACACTGTAACAAAATATATTACACTAAAAATAATGATTAAGAGCTTCAGGCATAAGGGGCTTGCGGAATTATTTGAATACGGCCATTCAAGTAAAATCCGTCAGGATCTGCAACAAAGGCTGCTGCGGCGTCTTGATGCCCTGGACATGGCTGAAACTCTTGGTGAGTTAAAAATCCCGGGTTTCAATTTCCACGGTCTGCACGGCAAGCCCAAACGTTACAGCATTCACGTCAACGGACCCTGGTGCATAACTTTTGAATGGCAGGACGGTCAGGCGCTGAGAGTGGATCTTGAACAGTATCATTGAGGTGAATTATGCAGGAATATATTGTCCGGCGTCCATTGAAGAGAGCCCCGGTTCATCCGGGGGAAGTACTGCGCGAAGATGTGTTGAAAAATCTTGGCCTGAGTGTCAGTGAAGCAGCCAGGAGACTGAATGTTTCCCGGCAGCAGCTGCATCGGATACTGGCCTGCACGCATCCTGTTACAACTGAGATGGCCCTGAGAATCGGCAGATTTGCCGGTAACGGGCCGTGGATCTGGCTACGCATGCAGCAGGCATATGATCTATGGACGGCAGAAAACAGAATGGCGGACGAGCTGTCCAGGATAGAACCGGTCGTGCCTGAAAATGCTGCTGTAATGGAAGAAGTAGAAACATATCCGCAACAGAAACCTTCGGAATAAATAATCGTCAATGGATAAAAGCCAGGCCGGACAACTCATAAGAGAGACCTTTGAAAGCCCTTTTGACAAGGACCGCTTTAAGGCCTTCGTCAAAAATCTCCTGAACACCGTGGAAGATGCTCCGTTCATCTACAGGGGCAAATTCATTCCGGATGCCTATGATCAGTACGTGTCCACCCTGGAAAGGATCGGCAGGTACGTTCAGGGCGAAACCAGGCTGGACATCCTCATGGTCACCCTGAAAAAGACCACGTCCCTGGAACGGGCCAGGACCATGCAGCGAAATTTCATTGCCTGGTACTTAAACGGCAGCCGGGGAGGAGAACAAAAGGACGCAGCCCTGGTGGCCTTTGTCTCCCCTGACCAGGATGACTGGCGCTTCTCCCTGGTCAAGATGGACTACAGGTTTGAAAAGAGCGGTTCCGGCAAAATAAAGGTCAAGGAGGAGTTCACCCCGGCCAGGCGCTGGTCCTTTCTGGTGGGGGCCAGTGAAAAAAGCCACACCGCTCAGAGCAGGTTTGTCCCCCTGCTCGCCAATGTGGAGCACGGCCCCGCTTTGGCGGAGCTGGAGCAGGCCTTCAACATCGAGACGGTTACCAAGGAATTTTTTCTTGAATACCGCAAACTGTTCTTCCAGGTGACCAAAGAACTCGACTCCGCGCTCGCCGACAACCCCAGGGCCGAAGCGGATTTTCAGGAGAAAAACATAGATACGGTCAACTTTGCCAAAAAGCTTCTTGGCCAGATAGTCTTTCTTTATTTTCTCCAGAAAAAGGGCTGGTTCGGTGTGGCCAGGGACGCTGAATGGGGCCGGGGTTCCCGGCACTTCTTGCGGGAGCTTTTCGAAAAGAAATATGTTGACTACGCCAACTTCTTCAATGATGTCCTGGAGCCGCTTTTCTACGATGCCCTGAGCATTGATCGCTCCCATATAGGACATTACAACAGCCGGTTCAACTGCAGAATCCCCTTTCTCAACGGCGGGCTTTTCGACCCCATGAACGGCTATGACTGGGTGAACGCCGATCTCTTCCTCCCGGACAGCCTTTTCTCCAACACCAACGCAACCCGGCAAGGCGATACCGGTGACGGCATCCTGGATGTCTTTGACCGCTTCAACTTTACCGTGAAAGAGGATGAGCCCCTGGAAAGGGAGGTGGCCATTGATCCGGAGCTCCTGGGCAAGGCTTATGAAAAGTTCAATGCCATCCGATCGGACAATTTTGATGAATTTGAAAAGGCCTTAAAAAGCGGAAAGAAAGGGGACGAAAACAAGTTCAACCGCCAGTTCGGGGTGTTTTACACCCCTAGGCAGTTCGTACACTACATGTGTCGCCAGAGCCTGATTCAATATCTCTTCACTGAACTGTCCGGGAAAATACCGCTAAAAGATCTGGAAACCCTGATCCATCTGGGGGAGCAGATCAGCGCTCATGAGGCCAGGGTCATGGCCGGAGCAAAAGAAACACCCACCTATTCCCACAAGCTTCCTCCGAGCATCAGGGAAAACGCGTTTGTTCTGGATGACGGGCTGGCCAGGGTCACGGTCTGCGATCCGGCCGTTGGTTCGGGCGCTTTTCCGGTGGGCATGATGATTGAGATAGTCAAGGCCAGGATGGTTCTGGCCGTGCTTATGGACCAGGCTGGTGCCCTGTCTGAGTACGACCTCAAGCGCCACGCCATTGAGTACTGCCTGTTCGGAGTGGATATTGATCCGGGCGCAGTGGAAGTGGCCAAGCTCAGGCTGTGGTTGTCTTTGGTGGTGGATGAGAATGACTTCAAAAACATAAAGCCCCTGCCCAACCTGGATTACAAGGTGTATTGCGGCAATTCACTGATCAGCGCCCCTGAACATGCCGTGACTAAGACCGCCATTGCCGGAGAGATTGAGAAGCTGATGACCGAGTTTTTTTCAGAAACCCACCCTGGCAGGAAGCTGGAACTTCAAAAGGAGATCGATAAAAAGATCAGCTCGTTTTTTGAAATGGCTGAAAAAGGTTTCGGCTACAAGGTGGATTTTGATTTCCGGCTTATTTTTTCCGGGGTCTTTCGCCACAAAGGCGGGTTTGATGTTATTATAGGCAACCCGCCCTATATCCAGCTTCAAAAGGACGGGGGCAGACTGGCCAGACTTTATTCAGGACTTGGCTTCAAGACCTTTGAACGGACCGGGGATATCTATGCCCTGTTTTATGAAAATGGGTTGAAAATGCTCAAGCCTGGAGGGCATCTGTGCTTTATCACCAGCAGCAAGTGGATGAAGTCGGAATACGGAAAAAGCCTGAGACAGTTTTTATGCTCTTACAACCCAGTCCTGCTTATTGAACTGGGTCCTGGGGTTTTTGAAAGCGCCACCGTGGATACCAATATTCTCCTGATCCAGAAAGACAAGAACCGGAACTGTCTGCAAGGAATAACCCTGGTCAAAGAGGCAAGGGAAAACAGTTTGGATGATTTCATCAATGCACATAAGGCCTTTATTCCCAGTCCCGGTGAAAAGGTCTGGTTTATTGGAAGCCAGACCCAGCTGAATCTACGGGAAAAGATCGAGGACCTGGGCAAGCCCCTCAAAGAATGGGAGGTAAATATTATTCGTGGGGTTTTGACTGGATATAACAAGGCCTTTATTGTTGACCAGGCTACCCGGGACCGCCTTGTGGCTGAAGATCCCAAAAACGCTGAGATACTTAAGCCGGTTTTACGAGGTCGGGATATTGAACGCTACACCTATAATTGGGCGGGGCTTTGGATCATTGCCAGTGGTTACGATCTTGACCTTCCTGGACAATATCCAGCTGTTTTTGCGCACTTAAAGCAATTTGAGGCCAGCGCTAGGAAGCGCCATGATCAGGGGTTGAACTGGTGGAATCTTCGGGCGTGCGCATATTATTCCGAGTTTGAGCAAGAAAAAGTGGTCTGGATAGAGCTGGCGGATAAAGGTCGCTTTGCATATGTAGAACCGGGCGTTTACACCGAGGCCACGACTTTTCTTATGACCTTATCGAGGCCAAAGTATTTTGTCGGTTGCTTGAATTCCAGGCTTATCAACTGGTACTTCAGTTCAATTTGCGCTTCTTCTGGGATGGGGACCAACAGGTGGAAAAAAATATATGTGGAGTTGCTCCCTGTTCCCCCAATCACTCCAAAAAACACGGAAACAGTGGATAAAATCGAAACCCTGGTAGACAGGATCATCGACTTGAAAAAAGACAGCCAGGACACCAGCCGCCTGGAAAACCAGATCGACCAGCTCGTTTACCGGCTCTACGGCCTGACCCCGGAAGAGATCGGGGTGGTGGAGGCTTCGGAGCAAAATTAAAATGATCGATGTTTTTTAACGCGTTATTCTTGCGATTGATGCAAAAAAGTGCTTACATACCCAGCATTTGATACAGAAAATCTTTTTTGATTATTCATCAGGAGCCAAGAGGACTTTTTCGGTATTTATACATCCTATCCTGGCAAAACAGTCAATGATATATTGTTTTCCAGCAGTTAAAGATGTTGAAAAGACTTAAAAAGAGGCTGTTTCAAGGATAGATTGAAAAAACTGTATAATCACTTGGCAACTGACAGATGAAGGACTGTATTGAATATCGTGAAGCCCTGCCTGAAGACCAGAATGCTCTCGTCGGGTTGTGGTGGAGTATGCAGACGTCTCATCACACATACAAACCGGTGTGGTATGCAGACAAAGGTGAAGAGTCGTGCAAAGCGTCGTGGCGTGGGCATTTCCGACGTCTGCTCCAGGAAAAGAACGCTGTTGTCTCGTGGCAACTCAGTCCGGCACGCCGGTAGGCATGATTATAGCCCAATTCGCATCACGACCTCCGATCTACACAACGGAACGCATGGTCGAAATTGACAGTGCCGTCGTACATCCCGATTTCAGGCGAAAGGGGGTTTTCAAAGGCATGCTGTCCCTTCTGGAGGAGAAAGCGAGTTTCGAGGGATCAAGGCGATTCATCTTGTCGTGCATTACCGAAATGAAAATGCCCAGCATGCCTACATAAAATCGGGCTTTAACCCAGAGACAGTGGGCCTAGTCAAATGGATTGAGTAGGAGTTGCCAACTAGCCGGGTCCTCGCCACGGCATATAGCCGCGGGAGATCCGCAACGTTATACAGCGCGGTAGCAGAGGGGTTCTCCCACTCCGGTAAAAATGACTATGAGTTGTAAACTGTGCAAAGACATCGAGGATCGTTCTGATGTGCCTCACCTGGTCAGGATCTGCGAAGGGTGCGGCCGCGAAGTGCGATTTGTGCGTCACGGCAAGCACGGTAAGGGCTTGAAAGTTGAACATGGTGAACGGCTGGTCATTCCAAAGGACTGGTTAAAGATTTCAGCTAACCCACTAAAGGGACGAGGGCGCTTGTACCGCCCTGGACTACGATGGTACGCGGAACTCATCTTCGTCGATGCTCTGCCGAGCAAGGAATCGGAGTATCAAGATGAAGCAAGAGCATTGGAACAGCGGATGGACGAGATTGTCAATTCATCTCCGCTGATCTCGGGATTGGACGTGAACAAGGAGCAAGATGTTGAGCAGATCTTTGAGATTCTTGGCAAGAACCGCGGTACGCGTGAATTTTGGGCCTTGATGACGGGGATGTTCCTTGCCGAAGCTCGACGAGCTAGAGATGAGGGCAATTTTGAGCGGGACGTTTGGGCGACCGCCTGTGCAGAGCGGTGTCGTTCCATGGTCGTCTTTGCCGAGCACTTGGAGGATGTCGTCTGGATGGGCCATTCAGCCGGCCGCCTTATAGACATCATGAAAATTTGGGATGCTCGTAGGACGGAAGGCTCAGAGTCGTTCTGGCAGGAGACATTCAAAGGCCACCCATTTGTCCTTTCGCAGGTGTTTGCCGTGCCAGTCGTGTTCATCCGGGATAATGCCTATATTGGCGGCATGAAAATCGACCGTAGAGAGGCGAAGTTTGTCGATTATCTGTTTTCCGCCGAGTCTTCGCGTGAGGCGATCCTTGTGGAACTTAAAACTCCAGTCACCAAACTGCTTGGGCGGGAGTACCGTCGGAATATATTCGCCACTTCGGCTGAGCTTTCTGGCGCTGTGGTTCAGCTATTGTCTTATCGTACGGAACTGATCAACAGCTTGGGGGAAGTAGTCAGTTCCGGAGTGCAGATTCAAGCTTTCCGCCCCAAGTGTGTCTTGATCGCAGGCGATGCAGCAAGGGAACTAACCGATGAGCACCGTCGAGCATCGTTCGAGTCCTATCGAGCAGCTATAGATGTCGAAATCGTCACGTACGATGAGCTGTTCCGGAAGCTGGAAATTCTTGCGAAACTGTTCTCTTTGAAGCGAGCCGATCCCGAAGATGACGACAGCACGAGGTCGGGGAGCGCTAACCAATAAGGATAGAGTCGACCAGAAAGCCATGAATGGTGGCTGATGGCAAGAGATGAGCATGGTCGATCTCTATCCATTGTTCATGGAGCCCGTTGTGCCTGGCAGGGGAGAGCTCAAAGATCCGGACCTAATACGGTATCTCTGCCATGTTAATAAGTCATTTTTCAGAGAATTCGAAATTTTACTAAAAAAAGAATACGGCTATTCAGCTTTCGATAAGCCAGGTAAGTGGGGAGCAAAAAGAGGCTTAAACGAAGAAATTGAAAAATCAGCTAATAGGTTGGGGCTGGGTAAAATTCTAGAAAAACCGTTAGGTTTGCAGGCAGTTAAGAATAGATTAGCGGGCACAAGCTATGCAAAGCCATAACATCTCACTTCACACGGACCGGGTGGGCTCCGCGGCTTCTACGGAGGGGCCTATAAGCACATATTTTTTAACCATTAAATAAAGTTTTTGGTTCGCTTCCACCCGGCCGGTGAGCTCAGCGTCAGGCAATCATAGATTCGGCATATTGAGAGGATATCATGGAATCAGTTTATATTGAGACTACGGTAATAAGCTATTTGGTTTCACGGCCAAGTCGAGATATCCTCATTGCGGCACACCAGCAAGTCACGAACGAATGGTGGGAGAATCGGCGTCAAAAATTTGAATGCTTCATTTCTCAAGTCGTCATTGATGAGATCCAGGCCGGTGATTTCCAAGTGGCGAAGAAAAGATTACATGAAGTCAAAAACTTCCAGGTTCTGGAAGCAACGTATGAGGCTGAACATTTGACGCGCGAAATCATAGCTGCCGGTGTGATTCCGGAAAAAGCCGTTGGCGATGCCGCTCACATTGCGATTGCCACTGTTAATGAAATGGATTATCTTCTTACATGGAATTGTAGACACTTAGCGAACGCCCAGCTTATTAGGAGGGTGTCGGTGCTCTGCAATAAGAAAGGTTTCAATATGCCTGTAATATGTACACCGGAAGAATTAATGGGAGGATACGCAAATGCATAACGACCCTATTGTAAATGAAGTAAGGGAGATTCGGGAACGATTATCGAAAAAGTATAATTTCGAAGTTGGAGCCATTTTTGATGATATTCGGAAACGACAAGCCTCGTTGGGTTCACGGCTGGTTTGCCGTCAAAAGAGAAGGAGTGCCGAACAATCGGCTTCACCTGACCGTGGTTCCGCTACGCTACACCCCGGCAGGTGAGCCGAAGCAATGGGCTTCTTGGTTCGCGACCGACAGAGTCTGGGAACTTGATCTATGCCCATGACCGAGGACGAATTCAAAGCTGGTGCGATAGACCTGCTCGCACGGTGGGGTGTGCACGTGGCTCCGGTACCAACTGCGCAGGGCATCAGGACGCCTGACCTTCGTGGTAGGGGTGGACCCGATCTCTACGCCTTCGAGCTCAAGCAGCGTGACAGCGACAGAGTTCTCAATGCGATCCCGGCTACGCACGATCCCAATGTCCCACAAGCTCTCCCGCCATTCGCGGTGTCGAGGGACAAAGCAGTGCAGTCATTGGTTCGAGAATGCGTTCGGCAACTGCGCGGCGAAGCCGAGATGACGTTCCGAATCGGTTGGGTGCATTGCGAAGGGTTTGACTCAGACACCGATCAGGTGCAGCTTCAGAACTCGTTCCTAGGCACCGAGTATCTTTTAGATCGTGGAACTGGTGGTCGCGCGTACGCATGTCACTTTTTCCGGGAAAGCGACTTCTGGCGCTACAGAAATGAACTAGACGGCGCGATCGTTTCTCGGCAAGTGGCGCATGATCAAGTCAACGTCTCTGTCCTGCTTAACCCGTACTCTCTGCGAGCAGATCGTCTACGAACCGGGACATTACTTGCTTCGGTTGAACGAGCAGCTTTGGTGGACGTTGTAGCGGAAGAGGCAGAGCGGATTTGCCTGATCGCGGATTGTGCGATCGATCGAAGAGACCCGGGCAGGGTTCTGGACTATGTGTGCGAAAAGTATCGCCTGGATCTTCTGCGTGTCCCTATCCAGCGGTATGGTGGAGTTGTGCGTTGGTAGTGCCTGCCGCAAGAAGCCCAACCAATAAGGATAGAGCCGACCAGAAAGCCGTGAATAGAGGCGTTGGCGAGAGATGACACATGGTCGATCTCTATCCAATGTTCATGAAGCCCGGTTAGCTGGCAGGGAGTATGACGGCCCTGGCGGGTTGGGCACCCACTGATTATTTTCCGGTGTGCAGTTTCTTCTGCAGAGCCTGGTAGCGCTCCCTGATCCCCACATCCGGATCCTGCTCCAGGGCCTGCTCCCATGCTTCAGCTGCCCGGCGCAGATTTCCTCGCGCCTCCTGGATTTCCCCGTGATACCGCAATGCCTTAGCTTTGGTTTCCAGGGGCAGCTCTTCGATATTGATGCGCCCCAGCAGCTCCTCGGCCTTGTCTATCTCCGGCCAGCTTTTAATGAGCATGATCTTTACCTGGGGCAGGATCTCCGTAGCCAAACCGCTCTGCCTGATATTTATTTCATAGGAGAAATACAGGTATTCATTCGGCAGCTCCCCGGTCTCGCCGAAGTGAAACCGCTGCTCCTCCTCGTAGAATCTTACCACAGCAACCAGCTGATCCCCGTCAAAATCGCACTCATATGGGGCTTCCTCCTGGGAGTAATGCAGATCCCTGGACCATAATTCTGTCCCCCTGGAGGCGTCGAAAAAGAAAAGCCTGCTGCTGTGCGGCTCGTACTTGGAGCTCAGGGTGGCTGCAAAAGCACGCTCTCCGCTGGGGGAAATGCCCGAGTTCTTGATTCTGGCTCCGAATTCCTTTTCCCAGAGCATATTCCCTTGCAGGTCAAAGAGCTTCAACGAGTTCTTCGAGTCCTGCCGGGGCTGCAGGTCCTCCACCAGGACCGAACCGATATCAGAAACCTTGGGGTGGCGAGGCCGGTCTACAGCCTTTTCCCAGAGGGGTGCTTTGGCAGCAGTATCCATCAGCAGGAGCTTGCCCTGGATCCACTGCTCGCCTTCCCAATATCCGTCCCGGGCTGCAGCAGCGAACTCTTCCCCGGGAGAGAAAGAGAAATCCGCAAAAGACTCTCCGGTGAGTCTTTCCACGTAGCCCGCAAGCTCCAGGGATCTGCCCCTGCTGCTTTTATCCGCAGCAGCCCCGGGCTCTGAAGTTTCCACGTATGAATCCTGGTCTCCAGGGAGCTTTTTATCCCGGGAGAAAGAATAGGGGACATTATGCTGCCAGTTTAATTATGTTGTCAGTCTCCCGCTATACCAAGCTTTACCCCGCCTTTTTAAGTAAGTTTTGACTTTTAACATATCCCGCATACATTGAAATTATAAAAAAGGATATGCTGACCCCGAAGAAACACGCCTATAGCGTGACAGGCCCTGCGGGAACTCCTTTGAGATCAGACAACAGGTGGTCAGGATCCAGTACTTGAACATAGATCCGGTTTATTCCATTTCATCATCTAATGAAAAAGAATGGGGACAGACGAGATTTACATTTTTTCTGAAGATCTTCAGCGCCGGGAATTTCCCACAGGCCGTCGCTTTGCAGCCTCCAGAAGGGATATTCGGGATGAAAGCTTTTT
>PWFB01000035.1 GCA_003553695.1 Desulfonatronospira sp. | reverse complement strand
TCAGGAGCTGCGCCGAAAGCTCATGCCCGGGGCCGCGACCTGGGATATAAAGGACCTGGTCAGCGCTCTGGAGGGATATCCCCTTGCCCCCAGGGAGCGCATCACCATTGAATACGTTCTGCTGAAGGACACGAATGACTCCCCGGCCCAGGCCAGGGATCTGGTACGCCTGTTGTCCAGGGTGAAATGCAAGGTGAATCTGCTGGCCTGTAACCCCGGGGAACAGGCAGGCTGGCAGCCTCCGGAGGAACAAGCCGTACAGGCTTTCGAGGAACTTCTTCGCTCCAGGGGCCTTACCGTTACCCTGCGTAAGAGCAAGGGCCAGGACATCAGTGCTGCCTGCGGACAGCTGGCTGCTGATTGATGACCCGGGGAGCATGGGGAAGAGGGCATGGAGCATGGGGAAGAGGGTATGGGAGTATGGGCGTGAGGAAGAGTATCAGGTAGAAAAGATCAAGGGTAAACAAGGAGATATGTTTTGAAACCCGATTTTGAAAAGGGAAACGGGCTGCTGCCCGTAATAGTTCAGGAATGGGAGACCGGCGAGGTGCTCATGCTTGCTTACACCAACCGGCAGGCCTGGGAAAAAACCCTGGAGAACGGCCAGGCCCATTTCTACAGCCGCAGCAGAAAAAGCATATGGCATAAAGGCGGTACTTCCGGGCACGTGCAGAAAATCCGGGAGATCCGCATAGACTGCGACCTGGATACCATCCTGTACATGGTGGATCAGATGGGGGGAGCTGCCTGCCACAAGGGCTACAAAAGCTGCTTTTTCACCCGGGTGGAAAAGGACGGCCGTTTCCTGGAGCATGCCGAAAAAGTATTTGATCCCAAGGAGGTTTACAATAAATGAACAGTGACAATGTCCTCAAGCTGGGCATCCCCAAGGGATCCCTGGAGGAAGCCACAAGAAGGCTTTTCGCCCGGGCGGGATGGAAGATAAAGCCTCATCACAGGAACTATTTCCCGGAAATCAATGACCGGGAGATGCAGTGTTCCCTGTGCCGAGCCCAGGAGATCTCCAGGTACGTGGAAAACGGGACCATGGATGCGGGACTGACCGGCAAAGACTGGATCATGGAAAACGAATCCGACGTGGTGGTGGTCTCGGACCTGGTTTATTCCAAGGTAAGCAACAGACCGGCCAGATGGGTGCTGGCGGTGGCCGGGGATTCACCCTTTCGTCGCCCCGAGGATCTGTCGGGTAAAAAGATAGCCACTGAGCTAAGAAACTTTACCCACAATTACTTTCATAATGCGGGCATTCCCGTAGAAGTAGAGTTTTCCTGGGGGGCCACCGAGGCCAAGGTGGTGGAAGGCCTGGCTGACGCCATCGTGGAGGTCACCGAGACCGGGTCCACCATAAAGGCCCACGGACTAAGGATAATAGCCGAGCTTTTGCAGACAAATACTCAGTTCATCGCCAATAAAGAGGCCTGGGAAGATCCCTGGAAACGAAGCAAGATCGAGAATATTAACACATTGCTGCACGGCGCGCTGCGGGCTGACCGGCTGGTGGGACTGAAAATGAATCTGCCCCAGGACAGGGTGGAAGACGTCATGGCCCTGTTGCCCAGCATGACCGCCCCCACTGTTGCTCATCTGTACAATACCAACTGGCTGTCCGTGGAAATAGTGGTTGAAGAGGACCAGGTCCGGGAACTGGTACCCAGGCTGCAGGAAAAAGGCGCCGAGGCCATTATCGAGTACGCCCTGAACAAGGTGATCTGATTGCCTGGTCAGGCATAAGCAAGTTCAATCATGCACAGACTGCTTTCTTTGATGCTGCTTTTTTTTCTGGCAGGATGCGCTCATACCGGAGCCGACCGGATGAGTCTGCAACAGGCCGATATACGCCTGGACCTGGCCGAGCGTTATCTCATCGAGAACGAGCCCAGACCGGCCCTGGAACAGCTGCAGCAGGTCAAGGAAGTCTCTCCGGATAATCCCAGACTGTATTTCAACATGGGCCTGGCTCATACCAGCATGGAAGACTGGGACAGGGCGGCCCGGGACTTTGAAAAGGCCCTGGAGCTAAATCCCGGTTATGCAGAGGCCTGGAATAACCTGGGCCAGGTAAGAAAGGCTCAGGGCAGCATGCAGGAAGCCAGGAAGGCTTATGAACAGGCTCTGGAAATAGAGGGGTATCTGACCCCGGAGTTTGCATATTATAACCTGGCCTCCCTTTTTCAGGAAAAGGGTGACCTGGAAAGAGCCCTGGAATATGCCGTCAAGTCCGTGGAAAAGAACAGGCGTTTTGTGCCCGGCTATCAAGTGGCTGGAAGCCTCTGCCATGAACTGGGCCTCTATGATCAGGCCCTGCGGCTTTACGAGCGGGGGGCCCAGTCCAGGGCCGAACATGCCGGGCTGAGTCTTGCCTATGCCAAGGAACTGGTGCGGGCAGGCAGGGTCAGCGATGCAAAAACGTGGTTTGAGCACGTAATCGAGCAAAATGATGATTCCCACGAGGCCCGGACGGCCCGGGATTACCTGGAGGCCCTGCGCTGAAGGGGAACATCCCCGGATACTGGGGATAAACCCCTGGGTCTACGACTTTGCCGCCTGCAACCTGTGGTCCAGACCGGCCGGTCTGCTGGCCTGCCTGGACATGCTGTCCAAAACGGGAGCGGCGACCGCACTTATTGACTGCATGGACCGCAACTGGCAGGAGCAGCCCTGGCCTGCTGCCGGGGCTACCGGAACAGGGCGCTATCCCCGCACCGTCATGCCCAGGCCCGGGGCAGTAGCGGATGTTCCCCGGCAGTACAGCCGCTACGGGCTTTGTAGAGACAGGATGGAGAAAGCCCTGTCCAGGCTGGACCCTTCCCCGGATCTCATCCTGATAACCTCCATAATGACCTACTGGTATCCGGGCATTGTATCGGCGGTACACATGGTCCGCAGGCTCTGGCCCGAGGTGCCTGTCTGCCTGGGCGGGGTGTATGCAACTCTTTGCCCGGAGCATGCCGGGAGCCTGGATGTGGACCTGGTGGTTTCCGGCCCCCTGGAAAACGAGGCCAACTGGCAAAAGCTGTGGAGTCTTCTTTGCTCCAGTCCTCCTGCACTGCCCCGGGATGCGGGCTTGAGTCTGGATACCTCTTTTTATGCCCAGAGTGGTTATTCCCTGATAATGGGTTCCAGGGGATGTCCCTTCAGGTGCAGCTACTGCTCCGGGTACAGGCTTTATCCGGGTTTCAGGCAGGCTGACCCAAAGCTTTTATTCGAGCATGTACGGGGCGAATACATGTGCGGCATCAGGGATTTTGCCTTTTACGACGATGCAGTGCTGGTGCAGCCGGAAGGCATGATTATCCCTCTGCTGGAGAAGATTATATCCAGCGGACTGCAGATAAGGCTTCATACCCCCAATGCCCTGCATGTGCGCTACCTGGATCTGGAATTGTGCAGGCTTCTTTACCGGGCCGGGCTGCACACCATCCGCCTGGGATTTGAGACGGTGGAGTTTGCATCCCGGCCGGACAGAAAACTGTCTGCTGACGAGTGGAGCCTGGGCATGCACAACCTGCTGCAGGCCGGTTTTACAAGAAATCAGATGGCCGCCTATGTGCTTTTCGGTCTGCCTGGGCAAAGTGAAACAGAAGTCCTGAAGAGCATCCGGGAGGTACGCAGGTGGGGAATTCGCCCCGAGCTTACCCAGTACTCACCGGTGCCGGGCAGCATGATGTTTGCTGAAGCAAGAGAGCATGCCTGGCTGGACCTGGATGATCCCCTGGCGCACAACAATTCCATCTGGCCCTGCGTCGCCGGAGGCTTTACCTGGGAAAAGCGCAACTACTGGAATAAGACAGCCAGAGGGGCATAAGACGCAGGGCAGTTTTTTATGGTCTGCAGGAAATAAGGGGTGTACAAGATTTGTAGCAAGGAGGAGAATATGAGTACCATTATGCCCGAAGACAAAAAAATCAGGCAGGCTGTAAAATGGGTGGACGAGGGGATTCAGGATGGAAAAAAGCTGAGCAGGCTTCTTGACGAAGCAGGCATGCGCTTTAACCTGGGACCCAGGGAAGAGGAATTTTTGTACAATTTTTTCAAAAAGAACAAGCAGGGTCTGGACGATAATCGATGAAGATTCTGCACCGGCAGATAATTAAGGAAGTAGGGTTAATATTTCTGGTTACCCTGGCCTCCATGCTGTCATTGATTGTCATCGGGCGCATGATCGACCTCAAGGATATCTTTGTGGGTCAAAACATTCAGGTTCTGCATATTATCAAGTCCTTTTTCTATCTTGGTCCCTCTTTTTTAAGCCTGGTCATCCCCATAGCCTGCATGCTGAGTATATTTCTGTGCTTTCTGCGCATGTCCTCCGATCGGGAACTCACCGCTCTGCAGACCAGCGGCATTTCCATCAGAAGCCTGGTGCTCTCCCCCCTGCTTTTTTCCCTGGGAGCCATGGGGTTTACCCTTTATGTAACCCTGCATCTTACTGCCTGGGGGATTGACAATTTTCGCCAGACAGCGGTGGAGATGGTCCGGGAGCAGACCGAAGTCACCATGCAGCCCGGAGTGTTTCACCGCATGATTCCCGACATGGCCATATACGTGCACAACAGGGATCCGGGCACCAGGGAGCTGAAAGAGGTCTTCATTTTTGACGAATCGGTTCCCGAGGCACCCCTGACCATTGTTGCCCCCAGGGGCCGCATGCTCAGTGACAAAGAAGAAGGCATGCTCTACTTTATCCTGGATGAGGGCCGGATCTATCGCCAGGACCAGGAAGAGCACAGCCTGGTTTCCTTTGGAGAGTACAGGCTGCGCCTGGATCTTTTTGCCCTTCTTGGCGATGCCGGACTTCGGGACAAGCGCCCGGAAGAGATGTCCTGGAGAGAACTGCAGGCTTACAAGGAAGAGGCCCAGACAGACAGCAGGCAGTATCGCCTGGCGGTCCTGGAAGAGCACAAGCGCTTTTCCCTGCCCCTGGCCTGTCTAATCCTGGGGCTTTTCGCTGTGCCTCTGGGCCTTACCCTGCAGGGCCTGGGCCGCAACTGGGGGCTTTTGCTGGCCATGAGCTGTTTTCTGATTTATTATAGTCTGTTTACAGCCGTGTATGGCCTGGGAGAAGCCGGAACCCTGAACCCGGATCTGGCCATGTGGCTGCCCAATATGTTTTTTCTGATTCTGACCATGGGCGGATTTTATTTCTATGCCCAGGGCCGCGAAATTGACCTGGGGCAGATCCTGCGCAGTATTGTCCCGGGAGGGCACAAAAGAGATGATAATTCCAAGGAATGATCCACGGTAACTATTCAGCACCTGCGGGCGAAAAGCCAGGGTCCTTGGAGCGAGTTTTTACGTCCTGTTTGCCGAATTTCCGGACCACTGGAGCTCAAATCATTATGGTGCACAGTTACGATCCACGAACATAAACCCCTGAGCATCCGGATATGAGTGTTCTAAACAAATACCTTCTGCGCCAGAATCTTTTCTACACCGCGGTCCTGCTTTTTTCCGGGACCATGGTCTATCTCATCGTGGATTTCGTGGGGCGCATGAATGCCATGGTGGAAGCCGGCCTGGGCATGTTCCAGGTGCTGGAGTATTTTGCCTTCAAGATGCCCCTGATTGTATCCCAGACCATGCCTGCCATATTCATGCTTGGAGTCATGATTCAGCTGGCCGTGATGCATCGCAGCAATGAACTTGTGGCCATGGAGAGCAGCGCCATATCTTTTAGGAAGCCGGCTTCTTTTTTTCTCGGGTACGCTATGGTTGTCTTTTTACTGCTTTTTGTTTTTTCCGAGACCCTGGGGGTCAGGGGAGAGCAGGTCACCAGGCAGATATGGAACGAGGAGGTGCGCGACAGACAGGCCGGGGTCCAGGGCCTGGAGGATGTCTGGTTCAAGGACCGGGATTATATGATCCATATTCAAAGGGCGCATATAGAGGATGGCAGGGGAGAGGAGTTCACCGCCTACAAAAGAAGCGATCCGGGCAGGATCCAGGAAATTATCAAAGCCCCTGAATTCGAGATCCATAAAAACAGGCTGATACTTAGCCAGGTCACAGTATTCAAGCCCCACAGCCTGGAAAGACAGAATGTACAGGAGATGGAACTGGAGGTGAAAATTGATCTCAGGTCTTTTGCCCTGGTGGACGCGGACCTGCCTTATCAGGCCTGGTCCATATTCACCCTGGCAGGGCTGGTTAGTCAGCTCAGGGAAAGCGGCGCCAGCGTGGAAAAGATAGCCACGGCCCTGCACAGCAAGGTAGCCTATCCATTTGCCCTGGTGGTCATGACCCTGCTGGCCCTGGCCCTTTTTACCCGTATCAGGAACATTTATGCCCTGGTAACCCTGGGCCTGGTGATTGTCTTTTTTTATTACACGGTATATGTTTTCGCAGGCAGTTATGCAGAGGAGGGGCTTGTATCTCCTTTTATCGGAGCATGGACCGCCAACCTGTTCTTCGGTATTTTAAGCCTGCTGCAGATTTTCTGGGTGGACAGGAGGTGAATGGGCCTGCACCAGCTTTTGCATGGCCTCCAGAAGGGCCGGTTGTCCCTGCCGGGTCCGGGCTGAAAACAGTATGGGCTTATATGCCCGCTCCAGCAGCTTCTGCCAGCGCTTCAGGGCCAGCTGCCTCTGCTTCTGATTGCACTTGTCCGCCTTGGTAAGCACCGGCAGCAGCCCGGTCTGCAGGGACTCCACGTAATGTGCCAGGTCCAGGTCGCTGGACTGGGGGTCAATGCGCGAATCCAGAAGCAGGACCACCCCTGCGAGGTGGAGATTGTCCTGGAGGTACTCCTGGATGAGCCGGCTCCATTTTTCCCTTTCCATCTTGGAACAGCGGGCGTAGCCGTATCCGGGCAGGTCCACCAGATAAAAATTCTTCTGCGCTGCCTGGAAAAAATTGATGCTCCTGGTTTTTCCCGGTGTGGAACTGGTTCTGGCCAGGTTCTTCTGACCGGCCAGGCTGTTTATAAGAGAGGATTTGCCCACGTTGGAACGTCCGGCCAGGGCTATCTGCGGCAGGTCCGGGAAACGAAGCTGCTCTCTGGTGTAGGCTGTGGTTTCAAGGGTGAGCTGCAAATACATGGATGGTTTTCCTGAAGTCTGGCAATTCTTACGGGTTCATGCTGTGACAATGGCATTCTTATTCTATTGATCAAGGGCCTGGTTGTAAATCATAAGCGTTGCCTCCTTGAGGTACATATGTACAGAAAACTTCTTTTATTTTTTCTGTTGCTGTTTGTGGTCTCCTGCGCCCGTGAAGAGCCGGTGCAGAGCTGTTTTTATCTGCAGGACCCAGGAGAAAAGCTGCATGGACAGGCCAGGTTCAAGGTCATCCTGCAGCCGGAAGCAATTGACGAATTTCCCTCCCTGGAGGAGGCTTTCCGGGAGCATTCCGTGGATAAGTGTTTCAGTGTCAATGCCAGGAAGATAATCAACCATGAACCTCTGGTCCGACTTGGCCGGACTGGTTCACTGGGTTCAGGGACCGATTTTGTACGCTCAACCGGTGAAATTGAACCGGTTCAGGACTCCATGTCTGGTTTCCAAGCCCAGGAATTCACCTGTACCCTCAGCGCCTTTCCCCATTGGAGCCTGGCAGGCAAGATTGTCGCCTTTGATGAGGACAGGACACTGGCTGCAACCCGGGACAAGATGGATGTTGTCCTTTTTGACAGGTACCCGCAAAATGGTCCGGCCTATTTTTTTGTGGCCCGAAGGACCCAGAGGCAGGGGCAGCTTATTTTGAATGTGTTCGGCTCAGGCAAGCTTCACCAGGTCCTGGAAGGGGATACAATGGTGAAAACGGCTTCCGAAGTTTCAGGCACCCTGGGACGGGGAGAGATCCTGGAAACAAGGCGCGAGGTCAAGCCCGGGGATCTTATTCTGCTTAGCTATGTGACAGTGACAAGTGTGTCTGAAGAAGATGGACAGGAATACAAGGAGGTCCAGGTGCAGCCCAGAATGCGCATCAGCCCTGAAGAAGATGAGCCGACTGAAGATGATCCTGAACTGTGGAGGAAAAAGTAGCCATGCCTGAAGGCAAGTACAGTATATTGGTGGTAAACGGTCCCAACCTGGGGTATATCGGCCAGCGCCATCCGGGTACTTACGGCACCCAGGGCATGGATGCAATGCACACCATCCTGGAAAAGGACCGCCCGGGGCTAAGCGCCAGGATTCACCTGAGCCGGTTTCAGGCCAACGGTGAAGGGGAAATCATCGACAGGCTGGAACAGGCCTGGAAGGACAAGGTGCAGGGACTGGTCATCAACCCCGGGGCCTATACCCACACCAGTCTGGCCCTGGGAGACTGCCTGGCCTGGATAAATATCCCTCACGTGGAGGTGCATCTGAGTAACATCTGGAGCAGGGAAGAGATCCGCAGGCAGAACCTGACAGCAGCCCAAAGCCTGGGAGTCATTGCCGGTTTCGGCGTCATGAGTTATGTTCTGGGACTGGAGGCCCTGGTCTGGCATCTGGATAAAATACAGGATTAAGGATTAGGGATTGAGTATAAAGGAGGATGAATGCTTTCCACTACTGACTTTCGCAAAGGACTGAAAATCGAACTCGATAATGAACCTTACGAAATCGTTGATTTTCTGCATGTAAAGCCCGGCAAGGGCGGGGCTTTTGTGCGCACCAAGCTCAGGAATCTGCTTACAGGAGGCATGCTGGATCAGACCTTCCGCTCCGGGGAAAAAGTGGGCAAACCGGACCTGGAGTCCAGAGAGATGCAGTACCTGTATCATGACGGAACCGCTTACGTCTTTATGGACATGGGTACCTATGAGCAGCTCATGATCGATGATGAGAGCATGGGGGAAAAAGGCGGCTTCCTCAAGGACGGCCAGACCGTCAAGGCGCTTATTTACCGCGGAAACCCCATAGACATCGAAATACCCGCAGCGGTCATCCTGGAGGTGGCCGAGACCGAGCCGGGAATGAAGGGGGACACCGTGACCGGAGGAACCAAGCCGGCCAAACTGGAGACCGGCATTATGGTCAATGTCCCCTTGTTTATTAACGAGGGAGAAAGAATCAAAGTGGACACCCGCTCCAAAGAATACATGGGCCGGGAATAGAAAGGCTTCGGGGCGCGGATTATGGACGGCAGCAGCCTCTACAGAGAGATACCCGGGACAATAATGTTTTTTGTGGCCCTGTTTCTGGGGGTCAGCCTGGCTGGGTATTCCCCGCTGGACCCCACTTTCAACCAGCAGGTGGGGGGAGAGTACTCGGTGCAGAATCCAGCCGGGAGCGTGGGGGCCTACCTGGGCGGCTCCCTGGTGGAACTTCTGGGGGTGGGCAGCCTGGTGGTGCCGGTGTTTCTCGTCTACCTGGGGCTTTATCTTTTCTGGCCGGTTCTCAAGCTCGCCTGGTGGCGCTGGGCGGGCCTTTTTTTCTGTTTTGCGGCCTTCATGGTCTGGGCCGAATTCCCCTGGATAAAGGCCTACACCCAGGACCTGGACATAAGGGGCGGAGGCTTTGCCGGAAGCGTTCTGTATCAGGCCGGTTTTGAAGCCCTGGGCTTCTGGGGAGTACTTATTGCAGGTATATTTGTGACCCTGTTGGGGGTTCAGCTGGCCACCGGTTTTTCCTGGGGAGGAGGCCTTTACAGGCTGGCTGCCGCCATGCCTGAGAAAAAATACCGTGATCGCGACATTTCTAAGGATCCCGCCGGGTCAGCAAAGCAAGCCTCAAAAAAGCAGAACAGCTCCTCTTCCAGCAAGGCCAAAAAAAAAGCTGAGCCGCACCCCCCTGCACCAAAGGCAAGTCCGGGCAATATAGATACCAGCAGATATGATTTTCCTCCCCTGGAGCTTTTGACCTCTGCACCTGATGATGGGATAAAAATGGATCAGGCCCGTCTTCAGGAGATTGCCCGGGCAGTAAAATCCAGCCTGGAGGATTTTTCCGTCCAGGGAGAAGTGCAGCACGTCCAGCCCGGACCGGTGGTGACCATGCTTGAATACAAGCCGGCCCCCGGGGTGAAGATAAGCCGCATTTCCAACCTGCACGACGACCTGGCTCTGGCCCTGAAGGCCGCTGCTGTACGTATCGTGGCCCCTTTGCCGGGCAAGGACACCGTGGGGGTGGAAATACCCAATGACAACCGTCAGACGGTTTATCTGCAGGAGATCCTGGAATCCGGGGATTTCGGCCGCTCCAGACACAAACTGCCCCTGGCCCTGGGCAAGGATATCCAGGGGCGTCCAAGGGTGGAGGACCTGGTGCGCATGCCGCACCTGCTGGTGGCCGGGGCTACCGGGGCGGGCAAAAGCGTGTGCCTCAACAGCCTGCTTTTGAGCCTGCTCTTCAAATACTCGCCCCGGGAGCTCAAGTTTCTGCTTGTTGATCCCAAGCGCATCGAACTGGCGGTTTATAACGACCTGCCCCACCTGGTGCATCCGGTGGTTACGGACATGAACCTGGCCAAGACCGCCCTGGACTGGGCCATCTACGAGATGGAAAAACGCTACGACCGCATGGCAGCCCTGGGAGTGCGCAACATCGAAGGCTACAACCAGAAGCTGGCCTCTTTCGGGGACAATCCTCCGGAAGGTTTTGAAGATCAGGAGTCCATGCCCTACCTGGTGATTGTGGTGGATGAGATGGCTGATCTCATGCTCACTGCAGGCAAGGAGGTGGAACAGGGCATTGTTCGCCTGGCCCAGCTGGCCAGGGCGTCGGGAATTCATCTTATCCTGGCCACTCAGAGGCCTTCGGTGGATGTAGTCACGGGCATAATCAAGGCCAACTTCCCTTCCAGGATAGCCTTTCAGGTGAGCTCCAAGCATGATTCGCGGACCATTCTGGACAGCGTGGGCGCGGAATATCTGCTGGGGCACGGAGATATGCTCTTCAAAAGTGGAGGAGGTCAGATGCAAAGGCTCCACGGGGCCTTTGTCCAGGAAGAGGAGATAACCTCGGTGGTGCAGTTCTGGAAGGACAAGGCCGGCACTGAATTTGAGCTGGATTTCAATGAGTGGCAAAAAAGTGAAAATAATCAGAACGGCCAGGACTTCGAGTCTGATCCGGTGGTGGATGATCCCAGGTATGCCCAGGCGGTGGAGTTCATTCAGGAACAGGGTAAGGGGTCTATTTCACTCATACAGCGGCGTTTCAGGATTGGCTACAACAAGGCGGCCCTGTTTATAGAGCAGATGGAAAAGGACGGTATACTGGGACCGTCGGATGGCAGCAGACCCAGGCAGGTGCTCAAACCCAAATAGCTTAAAAGTAGTGCACCATTTCCAGACTCTGTCCCCCAAGGGTCTGTTGCCCTGGCAAAAGTTCGTCCTTGCTTATATCCTGGGCATCTGGACTCTCAAATATCCCTGGGCCGGTCTTCTGGGCCTGCTGCTTGTCCTTTTGTTTCTTCCCTTCAAAGGCCCCTGGCGCAATATGATCCTTGCTGGAGTGTTTCTGGGGTCTTTTTTGCTGGCCTGGTTCAGACTTCCTGACCCACCTGATCATATCCCTGACCCCGTCCAGGCCCGGGAGCGGGTTTGGCTGCAGGGGGAAGTGGAATCTGTGAGTTTCCAGCCCGGTGACAGAAAGCGCCTTATTCTTAAAAACCTGCTCATTGAACCGGACCGGGAGCCTGTGAAGCTGCCGGGCAGAATGGTTTTCACCTGGAAAGATCCCCCTGTGGAAGCAGTTCCGGGGCAGAAGTTTCAGGCCCACGTAAATGTCAGGCCGGTGCAGGGCATGGCCAACTTCGGGGTCTGGAACAGCGAATTCTTCTGGCGTACCCAGGGGGTTTTCTGGAGAAGCTTTGCACAGGGAGAGCATTTCTGGCACCAGGTGGACCGTGAACCCGGGGGAAGCCATGTGATGCGGACTCGCCTCAAGGAGAGGACCCTGCAGGGACTGCATCTTGAAGGCATAGATGAAGAAAAAAGAGCCAGGATCCAGGCAATGGGTCTGGCTCTTTTTTTTGGGGACCGCTCCATGCTGGATCCTGAGGGGCTGGAATGGGTGCGCCTGGCATCCCTTGCGCATACTCTGGCCCTGTCGGGGCTGCACCTGGGGATCATGGCCGGAATGGGATTTATGCTGGCTGCAGGCATTGGATACCTGTATCCTCGAGTTTACATGCAGCTGCCCTTTATGAAGCTTGGGATCATCCTGGCGGCGCCCATTTGCATTGTTTACCTGTGGATGGGCCAGTTTCAGCCAACCCTTATCCGGGCCGGGATCATGCTTGCCTGCTGGGGGTGGTACCTGTTCGCCAACCAGCGCCGGGTGCTCCTGGACGGGCTTTTCATGGCCGCGGCTCTCATTACCCTGTATAATCCATGGGCTGTATTCGACCTGCGGCTGCAGCTGTCGGTGATGGCAGTTGCCGGAATCGCCCTGACCATGCCCTTTGTGGAGCGTCTGTTCGGCAGCATGGATGCCAGGGGCCTCTCCCGTGTTTTCAAGTATTTTCTGGGACTGGCCGGGGTCACCCTGGCCGCCAATCTGGCCCTTTTGCCCATCCAGGCCTGGACCTTCAATTACATAAGTCCCCATCTCTACCTGAATCTTGTCTGGCTGCCGGTGCTGGGCTTTCTGGTGCTGCCTGCCGGGTTTGCAGGCATTGTTTTTTCCGCTGTCCCCGGGCTGACTTTTGCCGGGGACATTCTGCTGGGTCTAGCCGGGCACCTGCTGGGGCATTTCATATCCGCCCTGGAATTCATGCACAGCCGGGATCTTCTGCACCCCATAATCACCTATCGTCCTGCCTGGATGGAGATATTCGCCTACTATCTTTTTCTGGGGCTCATTATTCATGCCGGGCACGTGCAATGGAAAAAGGAGCGCGTTTTGATGGGGCTGGGGATAATGCTTTGCCTGGCAGTTGTCCCCAGGGCGGGACAGATTCAGGAAGACAGCCTGACCATGCGGGTCCTGGACGTGGGTCAGGGTCAGGGCATTGTACTGGAACTACCGGGTGAAGAAAGGGTCATGGTGGATGGCGGAGGCAGCTGGAACCCGGATTTCGACCTGGGCCGGGGCGTAATAACTCCGGCCCTTACCTGGCGCACCCGACCCCGGAGCCTGGACAAAATGATTTTGAGCCATGCTCACGTAGATCATTACGGCGGGCTCATTTATCCTCTGAAGTATCTGGGGGCGGATAAATATCTGCACAATTCCATCTGGCCGGAAGAACAGGACCGGATGCGCCTGAAAACAGCTCTGGAGAGGCAGGACGTGCAGGAAGGGGTGGCGTACCAGGGCCATGTTCTTGAACTTGAGGGCAGAGTGGTTCTGGAGGTGCTGCATCCTGAGGATGCAGGCAGATACGAACTCCTGAATGACTCCTCCCTGGTTCTGCGCCTTTTATGGAACGGCCGGCCACTGGCCCTGATCCCCGGGGATATAGAGGCCCGGGGGCTGGTGGATCTTCTGGATACGGATCAGGATCTTTCGGCCCGGGTCCTTCTGGTGCCGCATCACGGCAGCCGCAGCAGCGCTGATCCGGAGTTCTACCGCCGGGTTGATCCGGAAACAGCAGTGGTCTCCCGGGGTTTCATGAACAGGTTCGGCGTTCCCCACCAGGAGGTGCTGGGAATCATGGAGGACATGGAGATAAGGCTGTATGACACTGCCGTGCATGGGGAGGTGGTGTTTACCTGGGACAGTCCGGACAGCGACCCATTCATCCGCTGGGCCAGGGGCAGAACCGGACCCGGGGGAGTGCCGTACTGGTATTAGCCCGGCTGCCTCCGGACTTTGGTTTCCGCAGGCAGCCGGAAACCTGCATCAGCGCATTATGTTTAGAAACTGCAGGTGCTTTTCATAGTGGTCCAGGATATCGGTGATGATCTGCTCCTTTGTCCAGTTCATGAGATCGTAGTCCTGGCCGCCTTCGCGCAGGTGCACCTCGGCGCGGTAGTATTTGCGGTCCTGTCCCGGTCTGTCAACGCTGGTTTCGCGCAGGGTAAAGGCCGGAGGCTCGTATTCCCTGGGCCGCACCGAGTAGAAGAAGTCAAGCTCCTCTCCGTGGAGCACCTCCAGCCAGACCCGGCCGTCCTCGCCTTCCTGGACGTGAGTCTTAATGCCCCGCATCTCCATTTCCCGGCCCACTTCTTCCATGGCCGGCCTTACGGTCTGCTGGATGAAGTTCAAAACTTCCTTTCTGGTGGGCTGGTACACTAAGGTCTTGAGCCTCTTCTTCCATGCACCGGGCTGGGAAGAGTAAGGCATGGTTGTGGCGTGTTTTAAAGTGACTTTTTTGACCACTTCCATGCGCACAGACCTGTAAAGCCCCAGGCACATGAGCAGCATGATGGCCGTAAAGGGCAGGGCGCTGGCAATGGATGCCGTCTGCAGTGCCCCCAGTCCGCCGGCCACCAGGAGTACGGCAGCCACCACTCCTTCGGATGTGGCCCAGAAAATGCGCTGCCAGACAGGCGCGTTTTCCTCGCCTCCCGAGGTGAGCATGTCGATGACCAGGGAGCCGGAGTCGGAGGAGGTGACGAAAAAGGTGACCACCAGGATGGTGGCGATAAAGGATATTATTGTGGACAAGGGCAGGTGCTCAAAGAACCTGAACAAAGCCACTGTTGCATCTTCGCTCACTGCATCCCCGAGCTGGGTCATTCCCTGGATCATGATCATGTGCAGGGCGGTGTTGCCGAAAAAGGTCATCCAGATGAAGGTAAAGCCCACCGGGACCATGAGCACGCCCACGACAAACTGGCGGATGGTGCGGCCCCGGGAGACCCGGGCGATAAACATGCCCACAAAGGGGGACCAGGCTATCCACCAGCCCCAGTAAAAAAGCGTCCAGCCCCCGATCCAGTCCGTGGGGTCGTAAGCGTGCAGATTGAAGGTCATTTCAGCCACGTCCGCTATATAGGCCCCGGTGTTCTGGGTGAAGGTCTGCAGCAGAAAAACCGTGGGGCCGAAAACAAGAACAAAGAGCACCAGGCCCACGGCCAGGATCATGTTCAACTCGGAGATGCGCTTAATGCCCCCGTCCAGCCCAAGGACCACGGATATGGTGGCTATGACCGTGATGACGGCTATAAGCAGGATCTGCACCCAGATGTCTATGGGCACGCCGAACAGGTATTCCAGGCCGGCGTTTATCTGGGTCACCCCCAGGCCAAGGGATGTGGCCACTCCGAACATGGTCCCCAGCACAGCAAAGGTATCCACGGCATGGCCTATGGGTCCGTAGATGCGCTCCCCGATGAGGGGGTAGAACGCCGAGCGGATGGTCAGGGGTAGATTGTGTCGAAAGGCGAAGTAAGCCAGGGATATGGCCACCACGGCATAGATAGCCCAGGCGTGCAGGCCCCAGTGGAAGAAGGTAATCTTCATGGACTCCCGGGCGGCTTCCGAGGTACCTCCTTCACCCACCGGGGGGCTCAGGTAATGCATCACCGGTTCGGCCACCCCGAAGAACATGAGCCCGATGCCCATGCCCGCGGAAAAAAGCATGGCGAACCAGGAGAGATAGGTATAGTCGGGCTCGCTGTGGTCCGGACCAAGCTTGATGGTGCCCAGGGAAGAAACTCCCAGAAAAATGATAAAGATCAAAAAAGTGGCCACGGCCAGGATATAGAACCAGCCGACGGATTCAGATATCCAGCCCTGGACGCTGCCGAAGATTTCCGCGGCCCTTTCAGGATTGCTTATTGTCAGCACCACAAAGACAATGGTCAGAAGGGCGGAACTCAGAAAAACAGGCGGATTGATTTTGATCCACGATTTTTCCGTGGACAGGGGGGAGGTGTTTTCTTCCATTGAAGTTCTCCTGAGATTGAATAATTATTCTAATCTCTGTACTCCTTGAAATGACATACTTCAAGCATTGATACATTTTTCACCAGATACCTGGAAGGACAGGCTTTGACCCTGGAGTTGAAGAGGGTTTAAGAGCATGAGGCATGGACAGGATGAATATATTACCTGAATTTATCAGACAGAAGCCTGGCCTGGCGCTGTTTGCCATGCTGGCTGTGGCGGTTTCCGGGTTCGGGCAGACTTTTTTCGTATCGGTTTTCGGAGAGGAGATACGTGCGTCAACCGGTCTTTCCCATACCACATACGGCAGCCTTTACAGTCTGGCCACTCTGGCAAGCGCGGCCATGCTCTTTAAATGGGGCAGGCTGGTTGACATCTGGCCCCTTCCCAGGGCCGTGCTGCTGGCCACAGCCATTCTTTCCCTGGGGTGCCTGCTTGTGGGTCTGAAGGGAGGAATGCTTTTGCTCAGTGTGGGTTTTTTCTGTATCCGGTTCGGCGGGCAGGGACTTTTCGGGCATATGGGCATGACCACAGCTGCCAGATATTTTTCCGCTCACAGGGGCAAGGCGGTGGCCCTGGCAGGCTCGGGTTTTCCCCTGGCAGAAGCTGTTCTGCCTGCTGGAGCAGTGTTTGTGGCAGCCGCCTGGGGATGGCACGCCCCCTGGCTGGGAGCCTCCATGTTTCTGGCGGTATTAATGCTGCCCCTGATGCTGTATTTGACCCGCGAGGTATCAGCCCCGGTGCAGGATGTCCCTGGTAAGGAAAACAGCGGCTCCTCCAGGAGCTATACCCGGGAAGAAGTACTCAGGGACAAAGGTTTTTATCTGGTGCTTCCCTCCATTGTCGCCTCTCCCTTCATGGTTACTGCCCTGTTGTTTCATCAGGCGGCCATAGCTTCATTGCAGGGGTGGTCAATGCAGGTTGTGGGTACCGCATTTACCTGCTATGCTGCAGGCCACCTGGGCGCTCTTCTGGGAACAGGCCCCCTGGTGGACCGAATTACAGCCGGCAGGACTCTGCCCCTGGCGGTCTTGCCCATGACTGGGGGTCTGGCAGTGCTTTCGATTTTCCAGGGTGTGTGGGTGGCTTACGTATACCTTGGACTCATGGGCATAACCCACGGCATGACCGCCACAGCCGGTGGTGCGGTATGGGCGGAGCGTTACGGCCTGCTGCATCTCGGGGCCGTACGGGCCATGGCCCAGTCCGCTGTAGTGCTTTCCACAGCCGTGTCCCCTTTGCTGATGGGGTTATTGCTGGATCTGGGACTGGGAATAACTTTTCTGGCTGCCGTTTTTGCGGTGTTAACCCTTGGCTGCGGTCTCCTGGCCCGCATTGCTCCTTTGCCCGGTAAGCAGGACAGAGAAGGATGATTTTTTGAATATAAACCATGGTCCGGGAACTTTGCAAACAGGACGTAAAAACTCACTCCAAGGAAGCGTAAATCAAAACCTATACACGGGTTTGATGGTCAGGATATTTCCTATAAGATGCTTTGAATCGAATTCGGTATTGAACGGTTTTGATTAACGCTTCCTACGTCGCTTAGACAGTTTACGCCCAGTTTGCAAAGCCCCCGGACCGTGCATCTGCAATTTGAAGCTTGATTAGCTGGCTTAAGCAGGTGTTGAATAGTTACTGATTTTTTAACAATAGAGAATAATCATGAAGAATAACCACAAGAAACCAGGGGCCGTAACCGGCTGCAGCCGCAGGGATTTTCTGGCTGCTGCCGGCATGGCCGGAGCCGGTTTGATGGCCTGGCCGGGAGTTGCAGCCCGGGCGGATACAGGTGGGAGCAAAGAAGGGAAGCCAGGAGTCGGACTGGCCCTGGGAGCCGGGGGAGCCAACGGTCTGGCCCATATTACAGTACTGGAAACCCTGGATGAAATGGAAGTCAGGCCGGAAATCATTGCCGGAAGCAGCATAGGAGCCATTCTGGGAGTGCTTTATGCTTCGGGCATATCTGGCCGGGAGATGCGCAAGTCAGCACTGGAGATTTTCAAGTCCCAGCCGAGCATCTGGGGAGGGTGGCTGGAGAGGATCACCGGCAGCGGGCTTCTGGAGATGCTCAGGCCCGGCCTTGGAGACGGGGGACTCCTGGATCCTGAAGGAGTCCTGGATTTTGTCCGGGAAAAGATCCGGGTAAAGAACTTCGAAGAACTTAAGATTCCTCTCAAGGTGGTGGCTGCAGACTTCTGGAGACGGGAACAGGTGGTATTCGATTCCGGGGAGATCATCCCGGCCATTGAGGCCAGTATGGCTGTTCCGGGCCTTTTCGCCCCGGTGCGTTATCAGGAAAGGCTCCTGGTGGACGGGGCGATAGTCAACCCGGTGCCTTTTGATCTGATTTTAGACCGCTGCGATATTTCAGTTGCTGTGGATGTATCAGGCAAGAGCTCTCCGGGAAAGGAGGAACGTCCATCCTACCTGGATACCATCTTCGCTACCTTCGAGATCATGCAGGAAGCCATCATGCAGCAAAAACTCAGGATATATTCTCCGGATATCTATCTGCGCCCGGATATAGTCGATGTACGATTGATGCAGTTTCATAAAATCAGCAAGATACTTGACCAGGCAGAGGCATCCAGGGATCAGCTCAAAGAGGAACTGGGCAGGCTGTTGTAGAAACGGGGATGGCCCCTTTTCTCCTGGCTAAGCAGCCAGGAGAAAAATGATACCAGTCATCCTTTTTTCATCTCTTATCCTGGAATTAACAAAATACACGCTTGTTCAGTTTACAGGCTCAAATATCCGCTTGAGCGCCCCTTGGTGTCTGCGGACTGTCTCAATATCCTCGGCGGGAACATCCTGGATCCTTTCCATAAAATCCAGATACTCCTGGATATGGCGGGTCATTTGTTCCTTCTGTTCTTCTGGCAGGGGGCTCTGCCTGATCTCCTCCAGGGCCTGCTTCATTTCAGCGGCGGGGTCTTCATCCTGAACTTCCTTCCCCAAAAACGCCCTGAAAATAAGGTCTCCAGTTAGAGCCCACTCTTCTACGTCCGAAAATCCGTGATCTACAGCTATCTGCTGCAGACGCTGATAGGCTTCATGCCCTCTGGCCTCTTCCAGCGAAGCAGAAAAAGGGCTTTCAGGCAAAAGTTCACCATCGGGCTGTTCAATATCCTCAAATTCATGCTCCAGGCTCTGCACATCGATCCAGCTATCCACGAACCTCTCCACCCTGTCATCTGTGAGTTCAAAAGCATTAGCCGGCTGCATAAGCAGCAAGACAAGCGCGGTTGAAAGCAAAAATTTCTTTAACATGATCTCTCCTGTAATGTGTTTAACGGATAAATAGTCAGTTCCCAGGGGCCTGCCTTGGAATCTACTGCTGAGTATGCTGCTCCCTGGCCTCTTTCAGCCTGCTATCCAGCTCCTTCAGGCTGTTCGCCAGACAATTCAGAAAATTACCCGCCTGGCTCGCTGGAATAATCAGGGTTCCGGCTTCAACCGTGGAATCATCTGCTCCACGCTGGGTCAACTGAATGCGCAGGTTGCCGTTGCTTAATGTTACATTGCTGATTCCGTCTGCAAATACGTGCATCGATAATTCTCATTGTTTTTCTGTCGACTGTTGACAGTTGATGGTTCTGGTTACAGGACTGCCACCTGAGGCAATATTTAAAAAATCTTTACTTTTCAGTATATTGTAAGACTTAATCGCTGGCAACATTTTTTTAATTTTTTTGGGAAAAGCCTGAAAAAACTCTTGTGAAAAAATGAACATCAGGATATAAGATGAAACTTCAAGGCGAGATGAAATGGCGGGTCATCAGTTGAGCCGGTTTTACAGGCCTGCTTTTCAGAAAAATCCGCCGGCCAAAGGATTCCATGATGCGGTCTGGAATCATTTGGCTATGCATTCTGTTGCAACAACGCAACAATTTGCTGGTGTCTCCAGGCAAAACCTTCGTTAAACCTGCTGGTTATATGCCAAGTTGCACATCCAGGGCTGCTGGCATGTTACATGCAAGAAGGTAATTAATTGTGAAAAAATGATCAAGCTTATGCGTCTGCATAAAGTTAGCGAGCAAAGAAGCAGGCGGTTCGCGTGGGACATTAATTTTAAAACATCATTGAAAAATAAGGAGGAATTATGACTTACGAACTTAATCAGGAATTATGTCTGCACAATGTGGCCGGATGCCCCCTGGTACTGGCCAGCGGAGAAGTGCTGGGATACATTGAGGGCGTGAAAAGGCACAAGGGAGGATGCGAGGTCTGGGAGGTAAGGACTGAAGAGAACAGGGTGATAATGTTTCCCATCTATGAAGAAATAGTAGTGGAGTGCAGCCCTGATGAACATGTAGTGGTGGACCCGCCTGCTGATCTGCTGCAGATGTACATGGAAGGAAAATATCCGGAAAACCCCTGCCGGGCCATCTGCCGTTTCGACCTCAAAGCCAGACGGGAAGCAATGGCAATGGGCCATTCTTCGAAAAATGTACAGCAGTACGCTGCTTGATCAGCCATTGAGCTGTCCTGACAAAACGGCCGGCCTGTAATGGTGCAGGCTGGCCGCTGCTTCTGCTAGGGGACTTCTTTGCTCCAGGGACATAACCCACAGGCAGACACTCTCTGTGCTTGCTCAGCAAGAAATTCTTCTTAATCTTTTTAATACCCGCCACAGTTCCAAGCCGGTTAGAATTTTCCCCGGGGCCTTGATAACTCTCATTTTCTCCGGTAAAAGCTTTTTCGCCTAGAATTTTTTCCCCTTGAAATTTAAGTGCAAAAAGGTGGACCATGAAAAAGAAGAGTGAAATCCAGGCTCTGTTCGAAGAATGGAACCAGGCCCTGCAAAGCGGCGACCCGGAAAAGGTCGCCTCTCTTTACGCCCCGGACGCTGTGCTTCTGCCCACTGTTTCCAGCCAGGTGCGGCGTAATCACCAGGAGATAAAGGATTATTTCCAGATGTTTCTGGCCAGAAGACCCAGGGGCAGCATTGACTGGAGTAATATCAGGATTTTTGAGGATATCGCCATAAACTCAGGGATATATACCTTTGAAATGTCCCCGCCAGGGGAGACGCCTTTTTCGGTTCAGGCCCGGTATACCTTTGTTTACCACTGGTCAGGAGAGCGCTGGCTCATAATCGAGCATCATTCTTCGTTCATGCCTGAGTAGTCAGAGATCAGAACTCAGAGGTCAGGCCAGTCGGCGGAAAAGATAGGTGGTCAGCAGTGAGCAGCAGGTCATTTAGCGCTGTCACAAAACACGTGTGTCATAACTTCATTAAATAAGAAGACATTTACCACTAATCTCCAAGAATCTTCATCAATTGTAATGCCCCCTTACCCTGGTGAGATGGAAAAAGGTTTCACTGGGCAGGTCTGCGGCATTGAAAACTTGATTCACTGCAGTAGATGAACTTATCTGCCTTGGCGATTAGCCAGGCAGATATTTTAGGTTTTTCTTATTCGTGATCATTCGTGTCAATTCGTGGACAGATTTTTTGTCTTTAATCCTAAATCAGCTTCCTCCAAGGGCAGATAAAAGGTAAACCTGCAACCCTGCCCCGGTTCGCTGTCCCCCTGGATATCCCCGCCATGGTCCTGGATGATGCGGTAGCTGACCGCCAGTCCAAGCCCGGTGCCCTTGTCCTTGGTGGTGAAAAAGGGGCTGAAGATATTTTTCAGTTTTT
>PWFB01000074.1 GCA_003553695.1 Desulfonatronospira sp. | reverse complement strand
CTGGGCAGCTTCCCGGATATACTGGACATAATCGGCCACAAAAGTGGCCCGGGCCTGCCCGTCCAGGTATAGAAGCCCGTCGCAGAGATTGTCCAGAAACATCCGGTCATGGGAAATGAGCACTATGGCCCCTGGAAATTCTTCCAGGCTCTGCTCCAGGACTTCCAGGGTGGGGATGTCGATGTCGTTGGTGGGCTCGTCCAGGAGCAGAACGTCGGCAGGCTTGAGCATGAGCCTGGCAACAAGCAGCCTGGACTGTTCACCTCCCGAAAGCATGGACACAGGCAGGGGAAGCTGATCCGGATCAAAGCGCATGCGTCTGGCCCAGGACACCACGTGCAGGGCTCTGCCCTGGTAAGTCACCTGGTCCCCGCTGGGGCAAAGGGCCTCCTGCAGGCTCTGTTCCTGATCCAGCTGTTCCCTGTTCTGGTCGAAATGTACCACCTGAAGCCCTTCAGCCCATTGTACAGTACCCGAATCCGGCTCCATCTCCCCGGACAGGATCTCCAGCAGGCTGCTTTTGCCGGTACCATTCCGGCCCACTATGCCCAGGCGGTTTCCCGGAGAAAGAGTCAGGTCAAGGCCTTCCAGGAGTGTGCGACCCTGGCGCTTGCAGGAAACATTTCTGCAGCGAAGAAGTTTTCTGGTCTTGCGGCCGGTACCGGAAAATTCAATTTCAGCCGCCCTTTTCCCGGCATTTCTGGATCTGACCCGGCTTAACTCTTCCTGCAGAGCCAAGGCGGTTTCTTTTCTGTGTTTGGCCTTGGTTGTCCTGGCCTTGGGCCCCTGACGCAGCCACTCGATCTCCCGGCGGGTCTTGGCAGCCAGGCTCTGCTCCAGCTTTTCCCGGGACTGGATAAATTCCTGGCGTTTTTCCAGGAAAGTGGAGTAACTGCCTTCCACCCGCAGACACCCTTCCGGATATATACTGCTCAGCTCCACTATCCTGTTGGTGACGTTTTCCAGAAAAGCCCGGTCATGACTCACCAGAATAAAGGCAAACCCGGGATTCTTCAGGACATTTTCAAGCCAGAGTATTCCTTCCAGATCCAGGTGGTTGGTGGGCTCGTCCAGAAGCAGCAGATCAGGCTCCTGCAGAAGCGCCCGGGCCATGGACAGCCTTTTGAGCCACCCCCCGGACAAAGTGCTGACCATGGTGTCCAGCTGATAAAAGCCCATCTGCCCGGCTGTTTTTTGCAGGCTGACATAACTTTCTGAATCATGGTCTATGTTTTCCATAACCTGCACAAGGGCCTGCTCAACCGTCTGGTCCCGGTCAATATTTTCAGTCTGGGGAAGGTAAACCAGTCTTGTATCCCGCCTGACTGTAAGTTCACCCGAGTCCGGGGCTTCCATTCCGGCCAGGATCTTGAGCAGGGTGGACTTGCCCGACCCGTTGGGTCCTATAAGGCCGGTACGCTCCTGGGCAGAAAAACCCAGGGTAAGCTCAGAAAAGAGCTCCCTGCCTGAATAGGCCTTCTTTACAGCGTGGCAGCTTATAAGTGGAGTTGAAGACATGCAGCTAACCTTTTCAAATACTTAAACAAGCATGAAACAACTTGATTTTTTAATTAAAAACTTCCAGATTCAGCAGGTAACCATAAACACTGCGCAACTAACTCACAGGTGAAAAAGATGAAAGTCCTGTATATTACAGCAGAATGCAAGCCGTTTTCCAAGGTTGGCGGAGTGGGCGACGTGGCCGGGGAGCTGCCGCCGGCCCTGAAAGAACAGGGAGTGGACATTGAAATAATCACCCCCTGCTATGGTCAGACCTTGCAGAAAAACCCCGGGCTGAGCGCTTTGACCCCGGAACATGAATACTCCCTGACATTTCACGGCGCAAGAGAGCAGATAAGTATCCTGCGCACCGAAACCCGTGGGGTTCCGGTCAACCTGCTGAAAAACCCGGCCTATTTTGAGACGGATTACTCCCAAAAGCCGGACAAAACTCCCTTTAATCATCCCCTGCTCTTCAGGAATGATTACTCCACCCCTTATGTATACAGCCGGAAAATACCCTACTATGACGACGCCCTGCGCTTCTCCTTTTTCTGCAGGGCCTGCTTGCCCCTGATTCAAAAAAAGGACCCGGATATCGTGCATATAAACGACTGGGCCATGGGTTACCTGCCTGGCTGGATGAAAATCATGGACATGCCTCAGAAGACGGTGCTGACAATCCACAATATCGGCTATCAGGGCAACATTCACCGCCAGGCCATACAGAACTGGGATATACAGGAGATTGTCCGGCATCCGGACCTGAAGGACATGTTCACCGACACCAGAAGGGAATGGAACAGTGTCAACACCTTGCGGCTGGCCATGGAGATGGCCCATGCTGCCAACACCGTCAGTCCCACATACAAAAAAGAAATAACCATGCCCCAGGACCAGTCCAGGTTCTTTCAGGGCGGCAACGGCCTTGATGAAGTTGCCGCGCGCCTGGATAGTCAGGGCAGGCTGCACGGCATATTAAACGGATTCGAATACTCTTTTTCCCCGGATGATGCCGGGTTTGAAAGCATGCTCCGGGAAAAATCACGCATGAAGGCCGCCCTGGGAAATAATTTTCCTGACCCGGACGGTCTGCTTCTGGGCTTTGTGGGCCGGGCCGTGGAGCAGAAGTTCAGGCTTTTGAGGGAAGAAGTTCAGGGCAAAAGCGTTTTGGAGCACATCCTGGATATACCCGGGGTAAACGTGGCAGTGCTGGCCACTGGAGAGCCGGAATACGAAAGCTTCCTGCGCCGTCTCTCAGACAGACCCAACCTTTACGCTGAAATAGCTTTTGACGCCCAAAAAGCCGGGCAGATCAGCCTGGGCAGCGATGTATTCCTCATGCCCAGCCTGTTTGAGCCCTGCGGCATCACCCAGATGCAGTCCATGAGCCATGCCACCCCGCCCCTGGTGCGCTGGACCGGAGGACTGGCGGACACTGTCAGGCCGCATAACGATCCCGCAGGCACAGGATTTGGATTTGAGGGCTCGTCCCGCAGGGAAGTCCTCACAAACCAGCTGGAAGCAGTAAACCAGGCCCGGCAGGTGTACACGCAGAACCCGCTGCATTTTCGCGCCCTGCAGTATACGGGATACTATGAAAGGTTTCTCTGGGAAAACTCCGCCCGGGAATATATTCAAAAACTCTACCAGCCGGTCATGAAGATGTGACTGCATAAAGTCATTTTTGCAGTCACAGAGGTCAGAGATCAGACGTCAGAGGTCTGTAAAAACAAAGATTTATGTCACGCGAACCACGCCAACCACGCGAAGCGCGTGGCAGGACGCGTGGCAGGGCGCGTGATTGATTTCTCGACTTTTTGCAGGTGCATCATCATACTCAGCCTGAAAAGCCGGGAGGCAGATCACCTGGTTCCTCTGTGTCCGGCATGATCTCTTCCGGGGGTTCGCGCTCGCGGTCCGGGTCAGGATCCAGGACCATGCCCTGGGCCCGGCCCTCCTCGATATACGAACCTTTGTTCATGCGCAGGGAATTCATGGGCTCCACAACTATGGCCGACTGGGCCTGTACCGGGCAGTGATACTCGCAGGCCCCGCATCCGGCGCATTTGTCCAGGACCACGAAAGGCACCGGGATATCTATGCCCGGCACCCGGCGCAGTTCCAGGGCCGCATAAGGACATACCTCGAAACACACCAGGCACTTTCTGTCCCAGGCCCAGGCCAGGCATTTGCCCCGCACCCCCCTGGCCGTGCCTATTCTGGCCCAGACCCTCTCGTTTATTGGCAGGTCCCTGATGGCCCCAGTAGGACAAACCCGGCCGCAGACATTGCAGGTGGGATCACATGGTCCCCGCCTGGGCAGGACTTTGGGGCTGAAAAGCCCCAGCACTCCGGACTCAAACCAGACCGGCTGCAGGGTATTGGTGGGGCAGGCCTTCATGCACTGCCCGCACCGGATGCACCGGCCCAGAAAATCCTCTTCTTCCAGGGCCCCGGGAGGACGGATCAGAAACTGCGGGGCAACATTGCCCGGGACGGTATCGCTTCGCACCTCTCTTATGCCTGTCTGCAAAAGAAGGGCTCCTCCCACGCCCCCCAGTACTGAAGCCATTACCTTACGTCTCTGGGGCATAAAGCCGGATACAGCGGGTTCATTATCCCACCCCGCCTGGAATGATACAGCCTTTTCCGGGCAGACCCGCACACATTCCAGGCAGACAATGCATTCCTGGTGACTGGTCCTGTGCGGGTCTTCTTCAATGGCCTGCATGGGACACCTTCTCTGGCAGAGACCGCACTCGGTACAGGCAGAGGAAACTTTTCTGGAGATAAGAGGCTTTCTGGAAAAAAGAGCCAGCAAGGCCCCGGCAGGACAGAGACTGCGGCACCAGAAGCGCGGGGCCAGGACCACCAGGAAAAAAACCATGATGAAAAAGGCCAGAATAAAAATCTGGGTGGCAAACAGGTATGTCTGGGGTTCAAAATAGGCCAGGCTCTGCAGTCCCAGGCTGGAATAGACCGGGTACAGGCTGTCCAGTCCCATGTCGGTGAGATGCACTGCAAAAGGATATATCACCAGCCCGTAAAAGCGGGTAATAAGGGACAGGGGTGAAGCGATAAATACCGAGGATACTCCGACAATGGCGGTACCCAGGATAAGAAAAAGCACCAGGTACTTGATGCGGCGAAGGGTCAGGACTTTCTGGTTTGACAGATGTCTGCCGGAATCTCTTGGCCGGAAAATGCGGTCGCTTATATCCAGAGTTATGCCCATGGGGCAGATACAGGAGCAGAAAAATCGTCCCAGAAACAAAGTGGCCAGGATGATCAAAAGCCCCGGCAGCAGGGCCCCTTCCCACTCCCTGGCACCCAGCACAGTACCGGCAAAGACCAGCGGGTCCAGGCGCAGGAAGAAGTCAGTGGGAAACCAGGTCCTGAGAGGAAAAGCCGCCAGCAGAAGCAGGGTGATAAAAGCGGCAAGACTGAGGGCCTGCAGGGTCCTTTTGAAATTCATCAGGCATCAACCGTCTGGATCTCCAGGTTGTCCAGGTCCATCCTCCCCAGACCCCGCTCATGGGCTATTTTTATATGCTCCACCTGGTCGGGACGGATCTTGCGTCCATACCAGGGAAACAGCTCCACTGTCTTGGCATCGGCAGCCACCATGTCCATGGAGGCAAGCACCAGATCGCCGTCAATGACATCACCCGGTCCCTGGGGGCCATGGCTGGACAACACCCTGGTCGCGTCCACCACAGTGAGATCAGCCTTGAGCAGGGTGCACAGGTCCACTATGGCCTGGTTCAGATTGTAACGGCTGTGCATCACACCGCGGTTGCGGATGAGCCCCATCATCCCCTTCATGGAGACACTGACCCCGGTGGCTGAATGAGACTTGGCCACAGGAGCGGCAATCAATACATCCGCATCCAGAACATCGCGCATGACCTCGG
>PWFB01000076.1 GCA_003553695.1 Desulfonatronospira sp. | reverse complement strand
TCCATAGATATGAAAATACGGAAGCAGCCCCAGCACTGTGTGCTCTCCCAGTTGGATGTTGTGCAGCATGGACATGGCCTGGCGCACGTTGGCACTTAGATTGTAGTGGGTAAGCATGACTCCCTTGGACAGACCTGTTGTACCCCCCGTGTATTGCAGTACTGCCAGATCCTGCCTGGGATCAGGGGAATATTTCAAAAAAACTTCACCCTTCTGGATAAGATTTTTCCAGGGCAGGATCTTTTCATTGTCGTAAGGAATATCAGCTGTTTTTTTCTCCCGATGCATCTTGAAACGGTAAAGCCAGGTCAAGGGAAAACGAAGGCAGTCCGGAATGCTGGTCACAAAGACGCGCTCCAGGCCAAGCCGTGGGAGAAGCTCTGATATTTTAGGCCAGAGCAGATCCAGGGTGATCAAAAACTTGGACTCAGAATCGCCGAAGTGATGCAGGATCTCCTTTTCCATATATAAGGGGTTGGTCATAACCACTGTGCCCCCCGCCTTAAGCACCCCCCAGTAGGTGATGACCGTCTGAGGCAGGTTGGGCAGCATAATGGCCACTCTTTCTCCTGGACTTAAACCATAGCTTCGAAGATTGGCCGCTACATTTTCTGTCAGTTCCTGGAGTTTTTTATAGTTTATCTTCCAGTTGTTGAAAATTATGGCCCGGCGCCGGGGATGTCTGGATGCCACCCGATCCAGATATTCGTACACGGGAATATCTTCGTAATCCAGAGATGAACTGACTTCACTGTCGTAGTATTCCAGCCAGGGTCTTGGTATATCAGTTTTGAGCATAAAACAGACCTTGTGTTTTTTTAACAATTATTGACAGTATTTTTTATAGAAAACAATATAGCAGACACAAAAAAAATCCGGCAAGACACCCGGATCGGCCCTAAATTACAATCCTGAATCAACCTTCCGGAAAACCTGGACCCATAAATGCCTCTCAAGGCCCCCTGCCCCAGGAGACACTTAACTGAATATGTCATGGGGCATTGGAAAGTCACATGGCCACAGACGCCAGGGATTTCTCTGCTGGGAGGAGCAGGCAAACAGGGGCAATTTAAAAAAAACAGTTTTTTAAATCAACTTAAACTTTCAGCCCTGAAAACTACTTCTCCCTGATGCCGGAACAATTTCATCGACACCTCCCGGAATCTACATGCCCTTTTCAGGGCGCAGCAAACAATAAGTTTGATGAACAGGCTATTTTTACCTTTACAATCAGACATCAGGTGTTATTATGCTTTTTATTCCAGCATTTTTTTTCGTCTCATAATCAGGACCTCTCCTTGTGGACGTACTTTTACCAAACCCGGCAAACCAAAATTCTTGGAGGAATTATGCGCTTATATATCAAGAGCTTTTTATTGCTGACTTTATTTTTTCTTTGGTCCGGTAGCATTGCAGGAGCTTCCCTGCCGGAATTTTCAGATCTGGCTGAAAAGGCAGGACCGGCGGTAGTAAACATAAGCACCGTAAAAAAAGTAGAACGCCCGGAAATGGGGGATTTTTTCCGCGGCTTTCAGAATCGCGGCCACCCTTTCGAGGAATTTTTTGACCAGTTTGAAAGATTTTTCGGTGAAAGGGAACGCCAGCCCAGAGAGCAGCGTTCTCTGGGCTCGGGTTTTATTATATCCCAGGATGGATATGTGGTCACCAACAATCACGTGGTTCAAGGGGCCGATGAAATCAAAGCCACCTTCAGACTGGAAGGTGAAGAAAAAACCTTTGAGGCCGATATAATTGGCACCGACCCGGAGACTGACCTGGCGCTGATTAAGTTGAATACCGATATAGAACTGCCCACCCTGGAATTCGGAAATTCCGATGACATGAGAGTGGGGCAATGGGTGGTGGCCATAGGCAATCCTTTCGGACTAAACCACACGGTTACCGCGGGAATAATCAGCGCCAAGGGACGGGTGATAGGGGCCGGCCCTTACGACAACTTTATCCAGACTGACGCTTCCATCAATCCCGGCAACAGCGGAGGTCCGCTTTTGAATATGCAGGGCGAGGTAATAGGGATTAATACAGCCATAGTAGCTGCCGGCCAGGGAATCGGATTCGCTATACCCAGTACCATGGCTGAAAACATTATCAGCCAATTGAAGACTGATCAAAAGGTCAGCCGGGGGTGGCTGGGGGTGACCATTCAGAATGTGGACCAGAATATTGCCCATGCCCTTGGCCTGGAAGAAGCCAAAGGGGCTTTGGTCGCCGGTGTCACCCCGGGTGATCCGGCTGAAAAAGCCGGTATGGAAGCCGGTGACGTAATTATTTCTCTAAACGGCGAGACTGTTGAAGACTCTTCCGATCTCACCAGGAAAATAGGGCAAATGTCCCCCGGTTCTGAAGCCACTGTAGGATTCTGGAGAGACGGTGAGAAAAAAGAAGTCAGCGTAACCCTGGGTGAAAGAGACCTGGAAGGCCTGGCGGAACGCCCTCAACCGGAACCGGAAAGCGAAAAGGCGGACCTGGGGATGTCACTGCGCTCCCCTTCCCAGGAAGAGGCTGAGCAGCTTGGGCTGAGCGCCCCCCAGGGACTGCTTGTAACCGAAGTGGAACCGGGCTCCCCGGCTCACCGCGCAGACCTTGCCCCTGGAGACCTCATTTTACAGGCCAATGGTCAAAGAGTGGACAGCACCGATGACTTCTTCACCATCCTGGAAGAAGACGCCAGGCCAAAGCAGGTGCTTATGCTGCTTGTAAACAGGCAGGGGCAGAATATCTTCAGAACCATACCCCTGCGGGATTAATAGCCCCATAGACATGTAACCGGCGGCATGATCATCCGGAACATGCCGCCTTAAAAAGATCATTGTGATGAGCAAGACTTACAGCATCAACTGCGGATGCAAGATCAATATTTACCTTAAAATCCTGAATAGACGCCCGGATGGATACCATAACCTGGAGTCCCTGTTTTATCCCCTCCCATGGCCAGAGGATTATCTGGACATTTCTGTTGGATCAGGCCGCGGAATCTCTTTGCGTGCCTGTCCCAAAAGTCTGGAAAGCAGCAGAAATATCCTCTTGCGCACTTATGAACTCTTTGCCGCAGCAACCGATTATCGACCCGGGATCAAAGTGTACCTGAAAAAAAATATCCCTTTGGGAGCCGGGCTCGGGGGTGGCAGCTCCAACGCTGCTGCTTTTCTGATATTTTTGAACACCCTGAACAGATTCACCGCCCTGAAAAGGGATCAACTGCTGGAACTGGCTGCAGACCTGGGGGCGGATGTGCCCTTTTTTCTCTACAACAGGCCCGCATGGGTCTCGGGCAAAGGAGAGAAAGTGTCCCCGGCCAACATAAAGCTGCATGGACTGCATGTGCTGATAATCTGCCCCGGTATTAACATAGATACCTCCTGGGCCTACAAAGCCCATGCCCTTAACCGGAAAGAGTCCTGCCCCTCTCATGACTCAGTATTGACAACCGGACCCTTAATAGATAAGAAGTCCTGCTTTGAGCGGATAATACTCAGCAACTGCTTTGAAAAAACAGTATTTGCTGAATATCCAAGGCTTGGAAGCATCAAGACGCAGATGCTTCAGGCCGGAGCCAACGGCTGTGTTCTAAGCGGCTCGGGGGCCAGCCTGTGCGCCTTTTTTCGCGAAAGGGACCACCTTTCGCGGGCCTGCAACACCCTTGACCGTCAGAATGTTTCCTTTTACTATTCCAAACTCAATTGATGGGGCGTCGCCAAGCGGTAAGGCAACGGGTTTTGGTCCCGTCATTCGGAGGTTCGAATCCTTCCGCCCCAGCCAAAAAAAAGGACCATGTCCATGCCCGGACACAGGGAACTGAAAATTATAACCGGGAACGCAAACCCTGCACTGGCCAGAGGGATATGCGAACACCTGGGGATGACACTGAGCCCCACCCTGGTCTGCACTTTCAGCGACGGAGAAAGCAGGGTTGAGATCGGCGACAATGTAAGGGGCGATGATGTTTTTGTGGTTCAACCCACTTGTGCACCGGTCAATCACAATATCCTGGAACTCTGCCTCATGCTGGATGCCCTCAAAAGAGCCAGTGTGGGTCGGGTTACGGCTGTTATTCCCTATTACGGATATGCCCGTCAGGACCGGAAAGTCGTTCCCAGGGTTCCCATCAGCGCCAAACTGGTTGCCGACTTCATCTCGGTATCCGGAGTAAACCGCATACTGACCATTGATCTGCACGCAGGCCAGATCCAGGCTTTTTTCAACATCCCGGTGGACAATCTTTTCGCCGCCGAAGTGCTGTTGACCTACCTGAAACAGTTCGGGAACCAGGCAGTGGTGGTTTCCCCGGATGCAGGCGGTACAGAGAGAGCAAGGGCTTACGCCAAGAGAATCGGGGCGGAGCTGGCTATAATAGACAAGCGCCGCGACACACCCAATACAGCCCAGGCCATGCGGGTCATAGGCGATGTAAAGGACAAGGTGGCCATTGTACTGGACGACATGATCGATACCGGGGGCACCATGATGGAGGCATCCAAGGTGTTGTCCGAAAAGGGGGCCAGCCAGGTGCTTGCCTGCGCTACTCATCCGGTACTGTCCGGGCCGGCCATTGACAGGATGGAGCAGTCGTATTTTTCCGAAATTGTGGTCACGGATACAATCCCTCTAAGTGAAAGAGCCAGGGCCAGCGGCAAGTTCAAGGTTATTTCGGTGGCCAGTCTGCTGGCCAAGGCCATTCACAACATTCACACTGAGTCGTCCGTGAGTGTACTTTTTTCCCATTAAACCCGGAAAGCTGGTGAGGCAAAGGTATAAAAAATCCGCCGGCAGGCCAGACCAGCCGGTGTTGCATCAAGGAGCCAAAGAATAATGTCCGAGCTTTACAATTTAAAAGTTGAAGTACGAAACGAAACAGGCAAGTCCTCAGCCCGCAAGCTGCGCAAAAGCGACTACATACCTGGTGTGTATTACGATTCACAGGGAGCAACCCTGCCTTTAAAAGTTAGAAACGGCCCCTTCTACAAGGCCTGGAATCAGGTGGGCACCACCAATGTAGTGGAACTGGAATATTTCCAGGACGGAGAGTCTTATAAAAAACCCTGTCTCATCTGGTCCATTGACCGCCACCCCTACAAAAAAATATACATGCACGTCGATTTCTACGGTGTTGATCTCACCAAGGAAGTCACCGTGGCAGTGCCGGTGGAGGTCAAGGGTACTCCCAAGGGTGCCGAGGACGACGGCGTCATAAATATCTTCCGGGAAACTCTGGACCTTACCTGTCTTCCGGCCAACATACCCTCCCAGGTGGTCATTGATGTCTCAAAGCTGGAAATAGGTGATAATATCTACATTGAAGACCTGAAGCTTCCTGCCGGAGCAAAGGTCACTTACGAGGAAAACTTCGCCGTTGTCGGTCTGATTCCGCCGATGCAGGAAGAACCCGAGGCCGAGGCTGAAGAGGAAGAAGTCCAGGAAGGTGCTGAAGATCAGGAGCCTTCTAAAGAAGAGCAGCCTGCCGAAGAGTAGCTTTGCAAACTGTAC
>PWFB01000167.1 GCA_003553695.1 Desulfonatronospira sp. | reverse complement strand
TGTATTTGGGAGAATGGGGTTTAATTCTACTTGTAACCTGTACTTCAAATTTTGTTCTGAAGCAAGTGAATTGGTAACCATTCATGGGGTGTCGGAGCCATGCAAGGTTGCCTGTCTGAAACGCTGGTAATGCCTATCTTTCACACTGTCCCTCCAGGCGGGTATCTCATAAGTTACGCCATCTTCACATTTAGCGCTTGACGCAAAGTGTGAAAATGTGCCGGGGGCTGGCCCCGTCTTTGCTTGAAGTTTTTTTTGTGACAATGTTTGCAGGGCAGGTCATTAAAAACTTGCTAGAGTGGCAAAAGTTATTATTATTGATAATGGGATTATGGGGTATGGACTATGAATCAGGTGTGCATCAGTCAAAGATTGTATTTTACCCATAATCCTTAACCCATAATCCACACACAAAATTCTCAAGACGGTTATAAGGAAAACTATATGTTTAGATTTGATAATACTTATGCCCGGCTGCCGGAGGCATTTTATGCCAGGGTGGCGGCGGCCAGGGTCCCAAGTCCCCGGCTTATCAAGTGGAACAGTGAACTGGCTGATGAATTGAGCAGGGAACGTCTGCAATATACGGAAGAAGAACTTGCTGATTACTTTTCCGGCAACAGGGAGCTGCAGGGTTCTGATCCCATTGCCCTGGCTTATGCCGGACACCAGTTCGGAAGCTTTGTACCCAGCCTGGGAGACGGCAGGGCGCTTCTTCTGGGGGAGGTAGTCAATTCCAGGGAACAGCGTTTTGATCTGCAGCTCAAGGGTTCAGGCCGGACACCTTTTTCCCGGGGCGGGGACGGCAAAGCCCCCCTGGGTCCTGTTTTGCGGGAATACCTGGTCAGTGAGGCCATGCATCACCTGGGGCTGCCCACTTCCAGGTCCCTGGCAGCTGTTTTGACCGGAGAGCCGGTTTACCGGGACAGGGCCTTGCCCGGAGCGGTCCTCACCCGGGTAGCTTCAAGTCATATCCGCATCGGCACCTTTGAGTATTTTGCTTCCAGACAGGACCATGAGAACCTGAAAACCCTTCTGGATTATACCATCCAGAGGCACTATCCCGAAATCAGGGGGGAACCGGACGCCCCGGTTCTTTTTCTTGGAAAAGTAGGGCGGTTGCAGGCTGAACTGGTGAGCGGATGGATGGCCCTGGGCTTTATCCATGGAGTCATGAATACCGACAACATGTCCGTGGCCGGCGAAACCATAGACTACGGACCCTGCGCCTTTATGGATGAGTTCAGCCATGACCGGGTGTACAGTTTTATCGACCAGGGCGGCCGGTATGCATATTCCAGCCAGATGCCCATAGTACTCTGGAATCTTTCCCGGCTGGCGGAGTGTCTGCTGCCGCTGATGCCCCAGGACAGTAAAGAAGCCGTGCCCATCCTGGAAAATGAGCTTGCAAGCACTCAGGAATTTCTGGAGCGCAGGGCCCATGAGAAAATGTGCAGCAAGCTGGGCATCTTTGACAGTCCCGGGCCGCAGGACAAGAAATTGGTCAAGGACTGGCTGAGCTACCTGGAGAGGGAAAATCTTGACTTTACCCAGAGCTTCAGAAATCTTGCAGAGCTTGTAAGTTTAAGCAATTATCCAGGATGGTTCAGTCCCGGCAATGAATTAAAGGAGTTCTGTGACCGCTGGCGCAGGAGGGTCATGCAGCAGGGACTGGACCCGGAAGAGATAAAAAACAGGATGAATGAGCACAACCCGGTGTTCATCCCCCGCAACCACAAGATTGAACAGGTCATTGAGGCCGGCAATCAGGGTGATTTCAGCCTGTTTCATGAGATGAGCGAGCTTCTGAAGAATCCTTATCAGGAGCAGGAGGGATTTAATAGCTATACTCTGCCTCCCAGGCCTGAAGAAATGGTGGCCAATACTTTTTGCGGAACCTGATTAGACAGGGCCTCTGCGGGATCTCAAGCCCTTTACACTTAGCAAGTTTCTTGAGAATATCCCCACGCCGACTTCCTGTATAAGAGGAAAACATGACAGACAACCGGCATTGCTCCAAAAACAGCATGCTTCTTTTCAAGAACGATCCAGAGGATTGCCTTGAAGTCCTAAAAAACGCCCCCATAGGAATCTTCACTTCTTCCCCCCAGGGCAGATTCCTGTCGGTCAATCCCGCCCTGTCCCATCTGCTGGGCTATGACTCCGCGGAAAAACTGATTGATTCCATCACCCATATCTGTTCCCAGATCTATGCAGATCCTGAAGAAAGGGAAGCTTTGGAGAGGATCCTCAATGATCACGGTCAGGCCGCGAACTACGAATGCCGCTGGATGCGCCGGGACGGCAGTGTTGTCTGGGTCTCCAACAGCATACATGCTGTCCGGGACGAAAACGGCAGCATCACGCATTACCAGGCCTTTGTCCTGGACATAACCTGCCGCAAGCAGAACGAAAGATCCCTGTACGAGAGCGAAAAGCGCTACCGGAATCTGGTGGAATCTCAGAATGATCTCATAGTCAGGGTAGATCCGGAATACAGGTTTACATACGTTAAAGATGATGCGCGTCATAAAAACAGACATCTGCAGGTACATCGTGCAGCAATCATTTTGAATTGAACTGTTGTAAGATTTCAATAAAACTGTCCATCAGGTACGGATCGAACTTGGTCCCGGAGAAGCGCTTCAGCTCGGCTATTGCATCTTCGGGGTCCAGAGCCCTGCGATAGGGCCTGTCGCTGGTCATGGCGTCATAGGCGTCAGCAATGGCCAGGATGCGGCACTCTATGGCGATCTCCTCCCCTTCCAGGCCCAGGGGATAGCCCTCACCGTCCCAGCGCTCGTGGTGTTTGAGTATCAGGTCGGCTATTTCTGCCAGATCATTACTGGACCGGGCTATGCGGTAGCCCTTTTCAGGGTGCTGGCGCATGATCTTCCACTCATCCTCAGTGAGGGGACCCTCCTTGAACAGGACATGATCCGGGATGCCCACCTGGCCCAGATCGTGCATCCGGGCCAGAAGATCAAGGTTCGAGAGCTGCTTCTGGGACAGCCCCGCCTGTTCTCCCAGCAGGCGACACAGGTCCTCCAGTCTCTGAGCATGTCCGTGGGTGATGAAATCCCTTTCCTTAAAGGCGGCCAGAATTGTCTGCATGATCTGGGACCGGGCGGTCACACGATGATTCAGCTTGTCCCTGTACATGAGATCGTCGGCTTCCTTGAAGACCGCAAAGAGATCCCTGGTATCGTCCCCGGCCACAGCCATACCCACGGAAAGGCTAAGGGGCAGCTGTGCATCCTGTTTCTCCCGGTTGTACTTCTCCACCCTGGACCTGATGCGCTGCACGATCTCTATCCCGGCTTGAGCATCTATCCCCGGCAGAATGGCTGCGAATTCATCACCCCCGGATCTGCTCACGATGTCTGAAGCACGGAATGCCTCCTGTAAGATATCCGCAGTGAGCTTCAAAATCATGTCCCCCTGTTCATGTCCGAACATGTCGTTGACCGGCTTCAATCCGTCAACATCTATGGAGATGATGCCTACAGGATACTCCCGGCTCTTATTCAGACGATTCAGCTCGTTTTCCAGGTAAGCCCGGTTGTAAAGTCCGGTGAGCTGATCATGCAGGCTCAGATGCTTGAGCATTTCCTCGTTGCGCTTGCGCTCGGTGATATCCGAACAGGAGCAAATCACGTATTTCACTCTTCCGCTGGGATCAAGCTTGGGTGTCTTGATGATCTCCATCAGACGCTGCTGGCCCCTTGCATTGTACACCCATTCTTCAGTATGAATCTGTTTCCCTGTTTGGAAAACCTGGATGTTGCCATCGTGACAGATACGTGCCTCCTCTTGGGTAAATAAGTCCCAAATTTTCCTGTGCTGCATCTCCTCCCGTGTCAGGCCGAAGAAATCCGCATGGGCCTGGTTTACAGAGCCATAGGTTTCGGGGTCCTTAAGATACCATATCTGGACAGGGACAGATTCCAAAAGCAAGGACTGCTCCTCAGTCATACTCCGGAGCGATTCTTCAGCCTGCTTGCGGTCTGTGATATCAAAAATATAATGGACATAAAGATCATCTGAAAGGGGTGCCCATATTCCTTTATACCAGGACCCTCGGTATTCCACCTCGATCTCTTGCAACTGGCCGCTTTTCCATAACTCAGGTGCCCGGCAGAAAGGGCAGGGGTCATGGCGCAACGCTACTGTCTGGAAACATTTTTTACCCGGAACCGCACTCATTTCATGCCCCGCCCTGTTGGAGGCTATAATTTCCCGGGTATCTTTCTTCAGAATTAAAGCAACACAGTTAGGTATATTGTCCAGCAGGGCATTTCTCAAGACATACTCTTCTTCCAGTTGTTTCTCCATCAGTTTGCGCTGGGTGATATCGCGGGCAATGCCGCACAGACCTGTGATTTGTCCGTGCTTATCCTTCAGCGGAACTTTAATAGTGTGAAAGTACCGCTCCCGGCCATTTACCTGCTTACAGGGATATTCCTCCATTACATTCCCCGTCAGCACTTTTTTGTCAGTTTTCTCAATATGTTCCCCGAATTCAGGACCAAACAGGTCGCGGTCCGTTTTGCCGAGCATATCCCTGGCGTTCATGCCAAGCAGGGATTCCGTGGCTGCATTGACTTTGACGTAGCGAAGCATGGAGTCTTTGATAAAGATGGAATCCTCGGCTGAGTCGATGACAGCCTTTAAAAGTTCCTGGCTTTGCCTCAGAGCCTCCTGGGTACGTTTAAGTTCAGTGATATCTGTAACGTCCGCGGCAAACCCCTGATGGGCAACGGTTACCCCGTTGTCTCTAACAGCACGGGCATTTATGGATACCCAAAAGAACGTCCCGTCCCTGCGGCGAAACCGGCACTCATGATTAAACACCTCTTCTTTTTCTTGCAGAAGACTGTTTAACGAATCCCATTCTTTGGGATCTGCGTACAGGTGCTGGGCAATGTCTGTGATGGAATGCATAAGTTCTTGCGGAGAACTATACCCGAGCATGCGGGCCATGGCATGGTTGGCCGACAGAAATCTGCCCCGGGGGGTAGAGGTGAAGATGCCCATGGGGGCGTTTTTGAGTGTTTCAAGAATATCCCGGGAATCACCCTGGACAAAAAGCCCGGTGTCTGTGCAGGGATGCCGGCTTTTTCCCATGCTTTACTCCTAAAGAGACAGTTGAGGTGGGAACTCCAGGAGCTTTCAGTAGAGAGCTGCAGTAAGACTGTAAAAGAAAGCTGTCTCAGAGCCGTTTATGAAACGAGTGTTCCGACCCATTGGGTTTTTTATAGTTTGCCGTATCTATTAACTTAATTTTTGAATTGATATCAAGGAGGGAACCTTTTTGGTATGTTTTTGTCTGTGCTCTTTCTCCAATCATTCCGGGGTAATCGGCAAAAAATATTTTTGATGAAAACAGGACAAAAAGATGAGCAACGGTAAGTTTCAAGAAAGATGTCGCTTCTAGGCTGCAATTTTTTCTGTGTTAGAGGTTCTTTTTTTGTTCAGGGTGACTTTTTGCAGTCACATCCATGATGGCGTCTTCGCTTCGTGAAAGGGTATGCCTATTTGATAAGCCTCTTGCGCATGGACCTGATGCTCAGGAAGTAAAAAATCACTGCAAGCAGAGTCAGGTAGGAGAGGCTGACCAGCAGGCTTGATTCCATGCTGCCCATGGTGGCAAGTCTGGTCAGTTCCACCAGGTGATACAAGGGCGAAAGCTGGGCCAGATACTGACCCCACTCCGGCAGGCTGGAGACCGGGAAAAATGTTCCGCTGAACAGAAAAAGAGGGGTCACCAGCAGAAAGAAGGGCAGGTTGAACATGTCGATACTTGGAGTGATCCCGGTGAAGAACATGCCCGCGGAACCAAAAACCATCCCCCCGAGAAAGGCCAGGGGAATTACCAGTAAAGCCCAGGGGTAGACTGCAAAACCAAAGGCTGAAATTACTCCCAGGATTATGGTTGAAGCCAGCATGGACTTGGTGGCTCCCCAGACGATCTCCGCGGTGATCACTTCTTCCAGGGACAGGGGCGTGGCCAGCATGGCATCAAAGGTCTTCTGGTAGTACATGCGCACAAATGAAGCATAAGTGGTTTCAAAAAAGGCGTTGAACATTATGGCCGTGGCCAGAAGGGCCGGGGCAATGAACCGGATGTAGCTCAATTGGTCACCAGCATAGACCACGTCTCCGATGAGCCCACTCAGGCCTATTCCGAATGCGGCCAGATAGAAAAGGGGTTCCAGAAGGGGAACCATGAAGTTGACCTTCCAGATGCGGCGGTAAACTATGAGGTTTCTCTTCCAGACCGGCAGGAACAAAAAAGTCAGATGGCTTTTTTTCATTCCCGAAGCTCCCTTCCGGTGAGGCGCAGAAACACGTCTTCAAGGGACCCGCTGCGAAACAGACATTTGTCCGGGCAGAACTTCTGCCTGATGATCCTGCCCAGCCCGTTCAGATCGTCAGTGTAAATGATCAGCCTGTCGGCCAGCTTTTCGTGGCTGATTTGTTTTTGTTCCACAAAGCTTTGAAGCTCCTCCCCGGGACTTTCCACCTCTATGACCGATGTTCCGGCAAATTCACGGATCAGTCCATCAGGAGAACCCTGTACCAGGATCCTGCCATGGTCCATGATTACAATCCTGTGACAGAGGTTGGCCGCCTCTTCCATGTAGTGGGTGGTCAGGACCAGGGTCAGCCCCCTGCTCTGCAGGTCTTTGAGCTTGTCCCAGACCTGGTGTCTTGACTGGGGGTCCAGACCTGTGGTGGGTTCGTCCAGGATGATCAGAGTGGGCTCGTTGATCAGGGCCCTGGCCAGCATGAGCCGCCTGGCCATGCCCCCGGAGAGCTGGCTGACCTGGGCGTTTTTTTTTGGGTCAGGGCAAAGAAGTGCAGAAGCTCCCGGGTACGTTCTGCAGCCTTTTTCCCGGGTATGCGGTAATACCCGGCGAAAATCAAGAGGTTTTGCTCAACGCTCAGGTCCGGGTCAAGGGTGTTTTCCTGCTGGCAGACCCCCATACGGGAGCGGATTTCCCTCCATTCAGTCTCAATGTCCAGGCCGAAGACCTTCATGCTTCCCGAACTCAATGGAGAAAATCCGTACATCATCCGGATGACCGAGGTCTTGCCCGCACCGTTGGGACCCAGAAGACCGAAGAATTCGCCTTCTTCCACCTTAAAGCTCAAGTTGTCCACGGCGGTGAACCGCCCGAACCTCTTGTCCAGGCCAGTGGCTTCAATTACCGGTTTTTCAGATCTCATCAGGGCATCTTATGCGGATCATAGAACATGATCAAGACCCTGGCCCTGTCTAAATACCGCAGGGCGGGTGTTGCCGGATTTGTTGCCGGATGGTGTTTTTTGGGGTATGGGTGCCAACAGGGTGAAACCCGCAGGCCCCCGGGGCACCCCCCTCCAATATTTCTGGGACTCATTACCTGCGTTTTCTTCTGCTAATACTATCCTGACACATAGGGTCATCTTCCAATGGAGGCTTTGTGTATTTCCCTGTGGCAGAAATCCAAGTGGCCCCGGACTGCATGTACGCTGGAGCCAGGACCCAGAAATTTGTCCCGGCCGACTTGATCAAATGGGTCCTGACCTTCATCCTGATCTTTACCGGGGGACACTACATGCTTAGCTTGTTGTTTTAATTTATACGCTTATGGCAGCAAAAAACAGGAAACCATAAGCTGATCCGGACAGGAGTGAGACATGAAAGGCATGACTGATGTGGAACTCATTCGTATTTTTATGGGCGAATCAGCCCAGAAAGCAGGCAAGCCGGCGCATGAGCTTATCGTTGAAGAGGCCAGAAAGCGCGGCATGGCCGGTGTTACAGTCACCCGTGGTTTCATGGGGTTCGGGGCAAGCAGCTTTGTGCATACCGCCAAGATCCTCAGGCTATCGGAAGACCTGCCTGTTGTTGTGGAAATCGTGGATATACCTGACCGGGTGGCTGACTTTCTGCCTGTTCTGGAAGATATTGTTGAGGAAGGAACAGTGCTGGTGCTCAAGGGCAGGGCGGTCATGCATTGCCCCATGCGCATCCGGGACGTGATGAGCCGCGAGGTGGTTACGGTTGAACCCGGGACTCCGGTTTCTCAGGTGGCCAGGCTTTTGTTGCATAAAGGGGTCAAGGCGGCACCTGTGGTTGATAAAAACCGGATTGTGGGGATCATCACCGGCGGAGACCTTTTGCAGCGGGCATCCATGGACCTGCGACTTGAGTTGCAGACTCAGCTTTCTGCGGAGATGCAGGATGAGCAATTCCAGCTGCTGCAGACTAAAGGACTTGCAGCCCGGGACATCATGACCAGCCCGGCTCAAACCATCAATGTCAAAACCAACCTTTCTCAGGCCCTGGCCCGCATGACTGGAAAGGACATCAAGCGCCTGCCGGTGGTTGACGATGATGGAAAGCTCATGGGTATTGTCAGCCGGGTGGATGTATTGCGCTCTATTTCCAGGGCTGCCGCCATCACGGAGTCAATACCCGAACTTCCCCAAAGCCTGGGCCGGACAGCAGGTGAGGTCATGTTCCAGCAGGTGCCCACGGCATCCCCTGAATCTCCCCTGACCCAGGTGCTGGAACAGATTCTGGCCACGCCCCTGCGCCGGGTCGTGGTGGTGGACAGGGACATGAAAGTTCTGGGCATAGTGGTGGACGGGGATATTTTAGCCCGGCTTTCCCGGCAGAAAAAGACAGGGCTGCTTGGTTCCCTGATCTCCGCACTGTCCTCAACTGCAGAACTGCCCGCAGGTATTGAGGGATCAGTCCGGGAGGTCATGAACAAAGAGGTCCTTACCGTGCTGCCGGAAGCTCAGTTGACGGATGTTATACGAATCATGGTGGACAAGGGCGTTAAAAGGCTTGTAGTTGTTGACTCTGAAAAACGCCTGCAGGGAATTATTGACCGGGAAGTAGTCATGCGTGCCCTGGCCGCAGGAGAATGAAGCGGGGGATCACATGGGTTTTTCTGATGTTTATGTAGCTTTTGAAGTCCCTCTGACCGGGAACAGGGATAAGGATGAACCGATTATCTCCTATGCCGGGATGCTTCTGGGTACTGAATATTCAACTCCTGCGGATGAGATCTGCAGGATAGACATCTCCCTGAGCGACAGCGCTGTTCTACGGGATGCAATTATTGATTACTGGAATCTGATAAAATCTCTGCCCCGAGCGGCGGTTTATGTAGATGGCCGGAAAGCAGATCTTGATACCCTGAAAAGTATCTGGACGATTTATGACTGTTGCCAGTGCAGACATAAAAGATCCTCCGACAAAGATTATTGCCGGACCAAGCGTGGAGGATGGGACTGGGGCTGCCTGTTTCTGGACAGGATATATCCTGTCTTTGCAGAAGATGAAGAAGAAATTGACAAGACCCGTCTCAAGTCAATCCTGGAAGAAGAGGCCGGCAAGCTTCGCCTGGATATCTGCCCTTATTTCGACCTGTCAGAGGTTCTGGCCAGGGTTGATGCCCTGACAAAACATGATCCTGCTTTCAAAAATAAAAACAGCAAACCCGTTAGTCAGCTGACGTATATGCAGTCCGCAGGCAAGGATGATGCACCAGCCAGCCAGGACATCCCTGTAACCGGATATGACGATGTAGGAGGGCTGGATGAAGTTGTCCTGTTATTGCGGGAAACCATTGAACTGCCCCTGAAACATCCTGAGGTGCTTAAAAGACTGGGCATCCCTCCCCGCAAAGGAATTCTGCTTCATGGTCCACCCGGCTGCGGCAAAACCCTTCTGGCCAGGGCTGTGGCCCATGAAAGCAATGCCTCTTTCATCCCGGTGAGCGGGCCGGAGCTTATTACCAAATGGCATGGCGAGTCAGAAGAGAAGCTGCGCCAGTTATTTGAAACAGCCAGACAGTCCCAGCCGGCCATTGTTTTCTTTGATGAAATAGACGCCATCGCCCAGTCAAGAACAGCTGATGAAAGCCTGCGTCTGGATTCCAGGTTTACGGCTCAGCTTTTGACCCTCATGGACGGCGTTGTCCACCTGGGACGGGTTATCGTCCTGGCTGCCACCAACAGGCCTGACCTTCTAGACAATGCCCTGACCAGGCCGGGACGTTTTGACTCCATCATTGAAGTTCCCAGACCGGATGCTCAGGCATGCGAAAAAATCTTTGCCATCCATGCCCGAACCATTCCCCTGAGCCGCGATGTCAAACCTGAAGAAATCGCGCCCGGACTGCATGGACTCACAGGAGCCGAGATTGCCTTTGTGGTCAGGGAGAGCGCGTATGTCTGCCTGCGCCGGACACTGCCCCTGGACAAGGTTCTGGAGGATCAAAATCCTTTGACCGATAACCAGCTGCAAAGCCTGACCGTTACCACAGCGGATATCCTGGCCGCCCTGGAAATTTTTCACAGGCGCAATATCTTTGGGACAGAAGAAGAATGAACTTTTTATAATTCCTGATGTGCTCTCGGCCTTGAGACAGCTTGTAAAAAAAGCATGACACCAACCTGAAGCCGTACCTGCCTGAGAAATCAATTTTTAGAGTTATGTTCCCTTTAATTGCACTGGAAGCTGAAAGGACGACCTGGCAACGATGGACATGCTTTTCTGGCCCGTAATCCTTTTGTTGACCATGATCGCCGGCACAATCGGCGGGGCGGTGGGGTTCGGCTCGGCAGTGATCCTGCTGCCGGTGTGCACCTTTGCCTTCGGCCCTGTAGGTGCGGTGCCGATTCTGACCCTGGCCGCACTGATAGGCAACCTGTCCAGGGCCTGTTTTTCCTGGTCCGAGATCAACTGGCCCGTTGTGGGTCTCTATTGTCTGGGCGCTGTGCCCATGGCGGCTCTGGGGGCGATGGTGTTTGTGTCCCTTGACCCTGAGACGGTGCAGCGGGTTCTGGGCCTGTTTATTCTGGCCATGCTGCCCTTACGGCGCTGGTCTGAGCGGCACGGGATCAAGCCAAGGCGCTGGCAGTTTCTGCCCCTGGGCGCGGGCATGGGCTTTCTGTCGGGCGTGGTGGGCACTGTGGGACCCATCAACGCGCCCTTTTTTCTGGCTTATGGTCTGGTGAAAGGCGCGTATCTGGCCACCGAGGCCCTGGGGGCCGCTGCGGTCCACCTGACCAAATCGGGAGTCTACGGGAGTTTTGCCGCCATTGATTTGTCCGTGCTGACGTACGGACTGGTTATCGGAGCGACACTCATCTTCGGGTCATGGGCGGGCAAGCGACTGATCGCCGGACTGGATGCGAAACAGTTTGTCGGCGTGGTGGAGGTGTTTCTGCTCATCGCGGCGCTGCTCATGATCATCGGACTGTAAAAAAATCCCCGGAAATGGGCCGGGGCTTCTGGAGGAGCTTGAGCACTTCCAGGTTGTCCCCCTCGATTGGTTGTCCCCCTGGATGAACAGGTTGCCGGTGCTGTCCCAGTTAAGGGGCTCCTCCGGTGCGGGGCGAAGAGTGCCGGTGCTGGGTGCCTGGGCCAGGCGTATGGACCTGGACTTGCAGTTCCAGGTAAAGCTGTACCACTCATCCCTGTCTTCCACATGCTCGCCCAGAAGCTTCTTCAAGGCCTCAAAGTCAATCCTGCCCTCGGCAAACCCCTCGGGAAACAGTTTCTTGAGCCTGGCCACATTCTCGGCCAGGATGTCCCTGGACTGACCGTCTTTTGCGGTAAGTTGCTGCATGGGTTATTTATGCTTCTGTGCAGAGGGAATATAGTGGCAGGTTACATTCTTTGTTTTAACGTTAGCTCGGAATAATAGCCGTTAGGCGTGCAACGACCAAGCTCACCGGCCGGGCAACAGCTGTAAAGTGAAGCGGTGCTGCTGTTGCCCGGTCCGTGTTGATGCTGTGTCTATGGATTCGTGGTTATTGATGGGCAGTATACTCATCCAGGAGCCTGCGAATCATTTTTTGATATTGTGTATTATATTTTTTTGCTTCTTTCTTAAAAAAGTCCACACTCGTTTTACTTAGAGTAATTGTAACCTTGACGGTTTCATCTTTTAAAGCAAGTTCTTCCGGGGATGGCAGAAAGTCAGAGATAACCTTAACTTTCCCCATTGGTTCGTCTGTGTATTTGATTTTCTCTTTCATAGATTTTCTTTCCTTGTTGCCAATATCCGACGCCTATTATTCTGATTTTGTTCTTTCTGTATGTAAACCGAACCGTCATTATCGCGTCTGAGACCTTGCCAAGACAGTAAAACCGTTTTTCATTTTCACTGTGCTCAAGGTCTTCAAGGATAACACGATCAGTGTCCAGAAAAACAAGCTGTGCCAGGGCGAAAGAAACTCCATGTTTTTCCTGGCTCTGCTTGTCTTGTTAGGAATCCCACTCGAAATCAGATCGTTTGCTCATGAGATTATAATAGATAGGGGAAGAAAACGTGTCAATATAAAAATATGGCTTTTTATATGGCTTTTTTGTTCCAAAATATCCCGGCTGACCAGTTTCCTCCGGCAATCCATTAGCGCCCCCTCGTCGAACAGTACGTAGGGTTTTCCTGCATACGGCTCTCCCGAAAACTGTCACCAAAGGCACACGCAGGAAGTTATCGGCCTGAACCTTCATGGGTCCAGTTGGCCGTCTTGTAGCACGTGCCCTGAAACCTGGAGGTGTCCACAAAGGTCTCTGCCAGCCAGAGCTGGCAGTATTGTAAAATGAAAAATAAAGCCTGGAAAATCAGCAGCACTTGAGGTTTACCTCTGGCATTCCTTTGTCACGCGTCCTGCCACGCGCCTTGCGTGGTCAATAAGTGCATTATTCGTCAAAGTATGAAGATACGCCTAACTTTATTGAGGTGGTTCAATTTTGCCCTATCGGAGTGAGTAGGTTCCGCTGACATCCAGATAAATATCCCCGTGGGGCGGGAAACCATGGCCGGTAAATTGTCCCTGGCCGGTGATCCCCTCGTAACGCCCGGTTCCACCCTCTAAAGTGAACTGCCCGCTTTGCTCGCCTTGTGGATCTCCAGTACCGGTAAAACGGCCGATCTTGGAAGCTCCGTCGGGGAATGAGTAGACCGCATATCCACGGTAATTCGTTTCCGCACCGGATCGCTCGAACGTAAGCCAGGCACTTACCGTTGCTACGTCTTCATCTTCATAAAAGGCAAAACCTCGCTGTTGCATAAGCCCCACAGCATGATCCTTATGCCCTTCAATCTCTCTAAGCTCCGCATCAACAGTAACAAAGGCCTCGCGCCACTCTATTGTTGTTTCTTCGTCCGCATTAACCATCAAAGGTTGAGATAGAAGAAATACCACCAGCGTGGCCCAAATAATACTTCCACCAACTGTATTCGCTTTTGAGACAGCCATGATTGCTTTCTTTCCTCCCTTGCTCAATATTGAGCCGGTTTTTGTGTCAGCCTGAATTCTGTGGATATCAGTCAACATATCTGTTCCTTCCTCTTTTTACATAATGTCTTACTCACCTGAGAGTCAAATGTTCTCCAGCAAATTCTTGTGGTTACTGATAATTTTCAGGATTCTAAATGTCCGAAACAATATTTGTAACTTCTTAATAACTCTTGGCGATCTTACACTAAGAAAACACCTGGATTCCGGCTTTCGCCAGAATGACGAATGAAAACAGGTCGTTGCATTGTGATGTCATACCGGCGGAAGCCGGTATCAAGGAATACTGACCGGAGTTATTGAAAAGTTACCAATAATCTACATAAGTCTTTGTTTTTACTGACCTCTGACCTCTGACTTCTGACGTCTGTGACTATTCACTTTTATTTTCGCCGTAAAGACCTCGGGCTACTCCGGGCAGGCTTCTGGACAGGGAGCACAGAACCGGGACCACTATCAGGGTCAGAAGGGTGGCAACGGCCAGGCCAAAGACCACGGCCACAGCCATGGGTCCCCACCATTGGGCTGATTCTCCGCCTATGCTCCAGGACAGGCTTTTGAAGTCAAAACTGACTCCAGTGGCCATGGGCATCAGACCCAGGATGGTGGTTATGGCTGTAAGCATTACCGGCCTGAACCTGACCATCCCGGCCTGGAGAAGGGCCTCTGCGCGATCCATGCCCCGGCCCAGAAGCTGCATGTAATAGTCAATGAGCACTATGGCGTTGTTTACCACCACTCCAGCCAGGCTTATGACCCCGATTCCGGTCATTATGATTCCAAAAGCCATCCCGGTGACCAGCAGGCCGGTAAATACTCCGATCAATGAGAGCAGGACCGTGGTCAGAATGATCAGGGCAGGTATGATGGAATTGAATTGAGTGATAAGTATCAGGAAGATCAGCAGGAGCACCCCAAAAAAAGCCTTGCTCAGAAAGTCCTTTGCCTTGGCCTGCTCCTCCTGCTCACCGGTAAACTGATAAGAATATCCACGCGGCCAGTCAAAACCAGCCAGGCGATGCTCAATATCCTTGAGCACGTCATTGGCCAGCCGTCCGGATACAGATGCGGAAACCGTGACCACCCTGCGCTGGTTGAGGCGCATGATGTCTCCTACCCCGCTGGACAACTCCACCTGGGCCACACTGGTCAGTGGAACTGGTTGACCCTGGGGTCCTGACACGGTCAGCCTGTTCAAAGATTCCAGAGAATTACGGGCTTCTTCAGGCAGGCGGGCAGTGATATCGTATTCGTCCCGGTCATCGCGCAGCACGCCTACCCTGACTCCGCCGATGGCGGCCTTGATGGTGTAAGCGATGGAGTAGGTGTCCAGACCAAGGAGTGCGGCCTTTTCCTTGTCTACATTGATCAGAATTTCAGGCTTTCCATGTACAAAGTTGTCTTTCAGACCAACCAGACCGGGAATATCTTTTATGGTCCTGCGCACTTCCGCGGCCAGCTGGCCAAGCACCCGGATATCTACTCCAGTGATTTCCATGTTCACCGGAGGGCCGGTTGGAGGGCCTCCCTCTTCCTTTTCCACCTGCAGTTCAGCTCCGGCAATGGCGGCCAGAACCCGCTCCCGGATTTCAGCCACGGTCTTGGCTGAGGATTGGGAGCGCTCGTGAAAATCCTTGAAATCAATAACCACGCGGCTCAGATGAGTGCCAGGACCGCCTGCGGCAAAGGGGTCGCCGCCGGCAGAGCCGATATTGGCGATTACATGCTCAATATCTTCATATTCCCTGACAATGGATTCCACCTGGGCTACAAGCCTGTCTGAAGCATCCAGGCTGGTTCCCTCGGGTGCCCGGATATGCACAAAAGCCCTGTTGGGATCGGTCTCAGGAAAAAATTCCACACCCTTGCCCCAGATTCCAAAGGCCGTGATTGAGACTGTTAGAAACAGAAAAGCAGTGCAAAGGACAATTAATCTGTGTCCAAGGGACCACTTGAGAAGGCGAAGATATATCCTCTTGATCCATGCCTGGCGGACCGGCTGGTCAGGGTCAGGGAGTGTGGCCGCACGAACCTTCTGATAGCGGGCTGACAGTACAGGATTGACCACCAGGGCAATAAATAAAGAAGCGGAAAGGACCATGATCAGGGTTTTGGGCAGGAACATCATGAACTCGCCCACGATCCCGGGCCAGAAAAGCATGGGAATAAAGGCGGCCAGGGTGGTCAGGGTGGCCGTGATTACCGGCCAGGCCACCTGGTCAGTGCCGGTGCGGGCGGCGATTTCTCCTGGCTGGCCGTTCTGCATGTGCCGGTAGATGTTTTCCACTATAACGATGCCGTTGTCCACCAGCATGCCCAGGGCCAGGATAAGGGAAAAAAGGACCACCATATTCAGGGTTATACCCAGTCCGGCCAGCAGAGCGAAACCAATAAACATGGAACAGGGAATGGCCAGGGCCACGAAAACGGCTGAGCGGCCACCGATGAATATCAGAATCACCGTCAGTACCAGGATCAGTCCCGAAAGAATGCTGTTCTCCAGTTCCGAGACTATCAGCCGGACGTTTTTGGACATATCAGAAGTAATGTCCAGTTGCAGATCTCCGGGCAGCTGGGGTCTGGCCTCATCCACCAGGGCGCGGACCTGGTCGCAGATGCGGACGATGTTCTCGCCGCTGCGTTTCTGCACGGAAAGGGTCACGCTGGGACTTCCGTTGATCCGGCTCCGGGTCAGGGGGTCCTTGTGGGTGTCCTCGATTTTGGCCACATCCCGGAGATAGACTGGTTTGCCGTCACGGACAAAAGCCACGATGGAAAATATTTCCGAGGGATGCTTGAAATCTTCTGGAACCCGGACCAGGTAACGGGTTTCACCGATATCCATGCTGCCGCTGGGCATGTTGACGTTGCTCTGGGTGACAGCCTGAATCATGCTGGAAAAGGGCACGTTATAGGCCCGGATGCGGTCCAGGTCGAACTCCACCCTGATTTCACGCTCCAGGCCTCCGCTTTCCAGAACATTGAGTACGCCGGGAATGGTATCAATCTGATCCTTGATGTCTTCAGCCCAGCTTTTCAGCCTGGCCAGAGAATATGGGCCCGAGAGGACCACTCTTATCACTGGAATATCTGAAAAATTGACCTCTTCCACCACAGGATCATCTTCCAGTTCCGCCGGCAGGTCAGCCTTGGCCTGGTCAACCTTGACCCTTACATTCTGCAGGGCGTCGTCAATGTCCACTGAAGGCATGAACTTTACGGCAACCGTGGATAACCCCTCAGCAGAGCTGGCCCTGATTTCCTCCACCCCGGCCAGCCCCTTGAGCTTTCGCTCAATGGGTATGGTAATGAGGGTTTCCATGTCTTCCGGGGACACACCTTCATAGGTGGTGGTCACAAACACGTAGGGAATGGTGATGTCGGGAAAGGACTCCCTGGGCAGGGTCAGGTATGAATAGACGCCCACTATGACCAGGATCACCAGCAGAGTAAGAACTGATGCCTGCCTGCGTAAAGCCCAATGATTGAGGATCATTGCACCAGTACCGGAGTACCGTCTTCAACTTCACGTTGACCGGCAATGATAAGCTTGTCTCCAGGGATAAGGCCCTCAACAATCTGAACCCGGTCACGTTCGATAATTCCGATGCGCACCGGCCTGGCCCTGGCTACTCCATTCTCCTCTACATAAACCAGGCGTTCGCCGCCCCGGTCAATCAGGGCTGAAAGAGGAACGGCTGCAGCATCAGAAATGATCCGGCGCTGGAAAGAAACCCTGGCCATCATCCCGGGCCGGATTTCTCCTTGGGGATTGTCCACCACAACCTGGGTTCTGAAGGTATTTGTGGACTGATCCGCCTTAAAGGATATAAAATCAATAACCCCCGGAAAGTGCTGATCCTGATAAGCGTCAACCATTACCTGGACGGGTTGCCCGACATTTAAAAAACGCACATCCATTTCAGGGACCTGGACCTGGAACTTGATCTTTTCAATGTTAACCAGTTTAATCATGACCTCTCCCCTGTCCACAAATTCCCCGGCCTCTACAAGGAGATTGTTCACCCTTGCCTTGCCGGGCGCCCGCACCAGGCCGCGGTTATATTCAATCTCAGCCTGACGCAGGACTTCACGGGCCTGGACCTTTTCAGCCCGGATCCTGTCCAGTTCTTCTTCAGAAATAATTTTTTTCTCAAAGAGGCTTTCACGCCGGCGCAGCTGCTCCTGGAGAAGCTCGAATGCGGCTCTGGACCGGGCCAGAGCCGATCCCAGAGGGGTTACGTCTATGTGTGCCAGGACCTGGTCCTTGCTGACTTCACTTCCTTCCCTGACCATCAGTTTTTCCACCCGTCCCGATGTTTCTGAAGCCAGGCGGACCTCAAGCCAGGCATGGGCTGTTCCGGGCAGCAAAACAACGTCTTTTACTGTAACAGGAATGACTTCCTGCACCAGAACATTCACACGCCTGGGTTCAGATGAATCAACAGGATTAGCTTCGCCTGGCTGGCCTGAACATGAACAGAGAAACAGCAAAAAGGTCAGTACAAGCAATACATTCAGCATTGCAGACTGCAACTTATTCTTTGTGAATGAAGGCATTTTACATGAAAAATCCTGAAAAATTGTTAAGGAAAAAGGGTCGGATCATTTAGAGTCAGCAAAGACCATGTGCTTGACCTGCCGGGATGCAGTAATGGATAAGTAATTCAGGTCCAAGGGGTACTTTTTTATTATCTTCAGCTCTGCTTTTCGAGCAGGACTATTATATTATTTTAAATGGCCTGTGTCAATAAGGCAGCATGATTTTGCCGGTTCCAGCTCAGGATGAAGCATCAGTTTTCTTTTCATTTTAGATGCCTCCTTATTAAGGATTCTTTACTGCCCCACTGCAATAAAGTTCAGCCAGGTTCTGCTTCTTTTGTTCAAAATAATTTACACTCCAGGCTTTTTTCAGGAGAAAATCACTGAAGTCATTGAATATCTGGAGGAAATGATATTACCGGTGAAGCCGGCAAACCTGCTGGTGTGTCAGGGGCAGCGGAACACCGGGACGTTCCACCAAGGGCGGCCCGTTTTTTTTGCTTTCAACAAGTTTTTCCACTCCCCTTATAGACTTTATATTACTTTTGTGCTTTAGAAAAAAATAAAGAGCACGCAGGAAGTTATGTCTGAGGAAGAATACTGTAAAATCAGGGAGGCTGATTATGTCTGATGTACGTACCTGGTATGTTTACTGGTTGTCCCGGATCACTGCCGGGCTTGTTTTTATAGCCTTACTGTCACTGGGCTGTGCTCCATCCATAGCCCTATACAGCGAAAGGGCCTACGATCAGGCGGTTACCCTGAAGGCATCCTCTCTTCGTTTAATGGACCGGGCTGTTGAACCTTATAATGATCATGAACAAAGTATTGAGTCACTTCTTTTTGAAATGGACAAGGCATATGAATATGCCAGGGGCAGGCCCGCAAATGAGCTGAGCACCAGGCAATGGGAGATACTCAGGGATCCGGACCGGCATCTTCTGGGGGGATTTATCAGGCGCTGGGAAGAGCAGGAGACCCTGTCCCCTTTCTTCATCAGTGAAGCAAAAGAACAGGTCGGCCATGCCTTTGATACAGTCATCGGCCTGGAAAGCGGCAAGATAAGGCCGTCGGAGGTTAATTAGCCATGATAAATTTCAGCCTGATTGTGGAAGAGTTCAGGAACGAGCTGATAAGTCTGTCCTCAGATTTGAGGGACGACATTAAGGACGCCCTGCTTCAGGATGGCCTGGACTTCATTGAAGGATCCAAGGCGGATCTTGAAAGATGGTCCAATCTGTTTGCTGCAGGACAGTTGAGCAGGGAAGAACTGGAGTGGCTTCTGAGATCCAAAAGGGATCTGGTCGAAATGGAGGCTTTGAAACAGAAAGGGCTGGCCCTGGCCAGAATCGACCGTTACAGAAACGCTGTTACCCAGAGCGCTCTTAACGCGGTTTTCAAGGGCATAAGTTAAAAGCCGATTCCCAAATCCTTCGGGCAGAATATGCTTCTGGCTCAGAAAGGACATCACCTAACCACCAAGGGAAAATCATGAAAATATCCAAGCACAAACTGACCAATGAGTCTGCCGCCCATGAACCGGTGAAAAAAAACAGCGGACGCTTTGCCCGGGGCCTCCCGGACACCATTGTCATCCACTATACCGCCGGAGGCAGTCTGGCTTCGGCGGTAAACACCTTCAAGGATCCTGATGTCCAGGCATCGGCCCATGTGGTGGTGGACAAAGACGGCTCGATAACCCAGATGATTCCTTTTGACCACATTGCCTGGCATGCAGGAAGAAGCGCTTTTCAAGACAGGACAAGCCTCAACAGGTTTTCCATCGGTATAGAGATTGTTAATGCCGGCAGGCTGGAAAAAAGCGGTTCTGGGTGGTCTTCATGGTTCGGTCGAAACTATTCCGAGGAAGAAGTCATCCAGGCTGTTCATCGTAATGAAGACAGCCCCTCCTACTGGGAACGGTTCACCGTGGAACAGATTGAAGCGGTCTTCAACCTGTGCAAGGCTCTGAAAAAGCGCTATGACATCGTGCATATCCTTGGCCATGAGGAGATATCCCCCGGGCGCAAGAGCGATCCCGGCCCGGCTTTCCCCCTGGACAAGCTCAGGGATAATATCCTTTATGCCCAGAGAAAAGATGAAGATGAACTTATGGACAAAACACCGGGCAAGGGCATTGTCAAAGCATCCGCCCTGAATATCCGGTCCGGGCCTTCGGTGAATACCAGGACCATAGCAGAGCCTTTATCCCGGAATACCGAACTTAAGATACTGGATGAGCAGAACGGCTGGTACCAGGTCAAGGTGGAAATCAGCGGCTGGGTCTCCGGCGATTTTGTGGAAAAGATTTCATAGCTTTTGTTTTGTAAGCTGTAATTTGTGTTCTGTCGCAGAAGTGTATCAGAGTTATGGACAATGAAAATTTTTTTGTACTGTCCAAGAATTTTGAGGAATAGATCACGAATATTCCCCTTGCTTATGGAAAAAGAAACGGATTTAACTCCTTCAGCGACAAAACTTCTTTTTGAGGCAGGCCCAGATCCTTAAAGAATCAGAACAAAGAGAAAAGCCCATGAACCCTTTCGGTAAAGCCCTTATTGTTGCCGCCCTGGTGATCGTTGTCATGTATGGAGTTGTTAATCCACAATTCGCCCCTGTAAGGGAGGATCTTAACCTGGCATCGATTCTGGGAGTTCTTGGCGGACTTTTTATTCTGGTCCTGCTGATCGAGCGGGCCACGGAGATCGCCATCGCCATCTGGCGGGAGCCGCATACCCGGAGGAAAAAGAATGAACTTGAAGAGTTGACAAAAAGTGCTGCTGAACCCGCCAAGCTGGACCTGGAAAAAACAAAGCTGCTTGACTATAAGTCAGAAACCAAAAGTATTGCTCTGCTTCTGGCTTTTTCACTGTCATTAGTGGCCTGTGCCGGGGGCATCGGGATACTGGATGTCATCGTGGATATCCAAGAAGATGGTCAGGGATTCATGCGCGGAGTCGATATCGTGCTTACCTCCAGCCTCCTTGCCGGTGGAAGCGATGTCTTTCATCAGTTTGTCCGTGCATTGGAGGATTTTTTTGGAAGCGCTAGAAGAAATAACTTATAAATAGTTTTCATCTGGAAATAAAGAATTTCCGGATGAAAACTAAATACTGCTCATGCCTTTTCGCAGCATAGAAGAATAATGATCAAAATCAGATCAAATTCCAGGTTTTGATGTAGAAATAAAATATTGAACAATACATATGAAAATCCGGCACACTGACTTTTGGAAACGTATTCCTCTGCTGCCACCACAGACACTTTTGATCCGCTTTGTGTCTCTCATCCAAAGTCCGTTGTCACAACCAGCCTGCCAGAGATTTCTCACCTCACCCTGTCATACTCCTTATTGGCCAGAGTTCTTTTTGAAAAGCGCATAAATATAAGGACGCTCCTCGCCTGCCGGAGTAATATACGTATAATCCTCATGGGCAAGCAGCGTAAATGTCTTGCCGAGCCTTCTGGCCATTTCCTGTACAGAGTATCGGTAAACCTCGAGTCCGGCGCATTTTCGGGGGCCTGCTGTTGAAAATTCTGCCAGCAATGCATATCCGCCGGTGCGAACGGCTGAATTCAGATTGGCAAAATATCCCTGGATTTTGGATTCTTCCGTAAGGAAGTGAAGGACTGCCCGGTCGATCCAGATGTCTGCCCAGGGTATTCCATCAGGCAGCGGCCTGGAAATGTCGTGACAAAGCCAGATCAGGCTTTCTTCGTTTCTACCGATTCTTGCTGCCAGCTTGGATAAAGCCTCATCACTTATGTCATTTAATATGATCCTGAAGCCCCTGGCAAGCAACTCGTCCACAAGCATGGAGGTTCCGGCACCAGGAAGAAAAACCACGGCCTCTTCGTGTTTCGGGATTAAATCAAGAAATTTCAGGGTCTGAGAAACATCACTCTCATACCA
>PWFB01000096.1 GCA_003553695.1 Desulfonatronospira sp. | reverse complement strand
CCCCGGCCAGTCTCTCCTGCTCCCCCAGGTGCTCCGGGACATGATAACCCAGAAGCTCCCTGTTTATCTGCACGTAGTTGTCGTCCAGCTCCACCTTGCCGTCCAGGGCTGTGAGTTCTTGCTCATCGGTTAGTACCAGGGGGTTTATCTCCGCCAGTAGCAGACGGTTCTGGGTGAATACCCTGTAAAGGTTTTTCAAAAGCCCGGAAAAGGATCTGTAAATGCTCTTGTCCAGGTCCATGTGGAAAAAGACCCGGCGCACCTGAAACTCATGCAGTCCCAGAACCGGATCCAGGTCCAGAGACAGGATATTTTCTCTGCCGCTGGACTCGATATCCACCCCGCCGGTACGACCGGCGGTGAGCACCAGGCTTTTTCGCTGCCTGTTCAGGGTCATGGACAGATACATTTCCCGCTGGATATGGCAGGCTGGCTCCACCCGGATAAAGGGCACGTCCTCACCCTTTATTTGCATCCCCAGGATCTCCCGGGACGCAGTCTCGAATTCTTGGCGGCTTTGCACCACCCTGACTCCACCGGCCTTGCCCCGGCCTCCGGTTAGCACCATGGCCTTGACCACCCAGGGAAATTCAAATTCCGGGGCAAAATCACTGATATCTCCAGAGCCCAGCATCTCCCCCCGGGGCACCAGAATCCCGGCTCCCCTCAACAGCTCTTTGCTCATATGTTCATTGAGCTTCATGGGTAGGCCCTAAAAACACTGCTCTTCCAGTTGCATGAGATCAAAGTAGACTTCCCTTCGCCTGGCCAGAACAGCCCTGTCTTTGTCCACCAGGACCTCGGCCGGGCGGGGCCTGGAATTGTACTGCGAGGCCATGGTGAACCCGTAGGCCCCGGCGGAGTGCACAGCCAGAAGATCGTCCTGCTCAAGCCGGGGAAGCTCCCTGCCCTGGGCCAGAAAATCCCCGGTCTCGCAGATGGGTCCCACCACGTCCACGGTATAAAGACGGTCATTTTTTTCCTGCACCGGCTCGATGCGGTGGTATGAACCATACAATGACGGCCGCAGCAGATCGTTCATGGCGGCATCCACTATGACGAAATTCTTGGAAGGCGTTCCCTTGGTATAGAGCACCCTGGTAACCATGATCCCGGAATTGCCGGCTATGACCCGGCCCGGCTCCAGGATCAGGGTCAGATCCGTGCCCCTGAGGCTTTCCTTTACAGCGCTACCGAATTCCGCCGGATGCGGAGGGTCTTCCTGGTCATAGGTAATGCCCAGGCCGCCTCCCAGATCCAGATATTTAATTTCCAGCCCCAGATCCTGCAGCCGGCCATGAAAAGACTTGATGCGCTCAAGGGCCTCCAGGAAAGGTTCCACACTGGTAAGCTGAGAACCGATGTGACAGTCGATTCCCACCGGCTCTATATGAGAAAGATCTCTGGCCAGCTTGTAGGACTCCCAGGCCTGTTCCAGCTCCAGGCCGAACTTGTTCTTCTTGAGCCCGGTGGAAATATAGGGATGGGTCTGCGGGTCCACGTCCGGGTTGATGCGCAGGCTGATTCTGGCCTGCACTTCCATTTCCGAAGCCACGGCATTGATTTTTTCCAGTTCCTGCCTGGACTCCACATTGAACATCAGGATATTGGAAAGCAGGGCCTCCCGGATCTCGTGCTCCCTTTTACCCACTCCGGAATAAACTATCTTCTGCGGATCTATACCGGCCTTGAGGGCCCGAAAAAGCTCCCCCCCGGAGACTATATCCATGCCCGATCCCATTTCTCCCAAAAGCTTGAGCACACAGATATTGGAATTTGCCTTGACCGAAAAACAGGTCATATGCCTTGTGCCCTCAAAGGCGGAATCAAAGGCCTGGTAATGCCGGCGAAGGGTTTTGGCGGAATAGATATAAAGAGGGGTGTCGAACTCCTGCACCAGCTCCCTGATGCTTATATCCTCTGCATACAGCTCCCCGTTTCTGTATTCAAAAAAATTCATATTCTCTCCTGACTGTATTTTTACTTATTTGACTTACTTTTGAAACCCTGCCTGTCATGCCCGTGATGAAATTTACTTCATTTCACAGGGGTCATAAAAAACAAGAAAAATTTGTGCTATGGCGCTGGAATTTTCCGCCTTTGTCGGTGTCGGGATCCGAATCGGGATCGGAATCGAAAATACCGGACAGCGTCTCACTTGACTGTGTCTACCGAATTTGATTCTGACTTCGACCCCGATACCGATGCCGATCCCGACACCGACGATAAGCGTAAAGATAGACAGTTAAGTGGCCAGGGGCAACTTTTTCGCTTGGATTGCGGGGATGGCCCGCCTTAGTAAAGCTCTTTCACATTAGAACGTACATCACCCAGGTCCCGGTAAACATTCACCCCTGTAAGCCTTACCCTTTTGTACTTTTCCGAATCAACACCGCAGTGGCTCACCTGCAACAGGTCACCGTCCATGTGGACTTCTTGAGCACCAGGAGACAGAACCTCACTGGAGGTAGCCATGAAAGGACACCCCGGGCAGGGCACAACTGACTCCTCCACCTCCAGGATCACCCCGGTCAGGTTCTGGTAATTGCCCCTCAATCGGGCCTGGACATACAGGCAATCACCCTCAAGACGGGCCTGTTCAATCTTGATCTCAAAGCGTTCATCATCTGCTTCCGGCTCAGGCCAGACCTTCTTGCCGCATCCCGCACCCAGCACCAGAAGCAAAACCAGACCCCAGTATATATATTTTTTCATGCCGCTTATCCTGAGCAGTGTTACCTGTATCTTTTCCATGAACCCGTATCAGCTTTGCTCATTGACCACCTTCATCCTATCTCTTTCTTCAATTCAGCCAATAGATTCAAAGCCTCCAGCGGAGTCATGCTGTTGATATCCAGCCCGGCCAGCCTGCTCACCACCGGATGCTCTCCACCATTTTTGCCACCGTGCCGACCGTCATCATCCCCTGTATATTGCGCATTCTGCAGATCCTCTTTGACTGTCTGCTTCGGACCCATGGACATGCCCTGTTCAAACATGGTCTTTCTCTGCTCCCGCACCACAGGCCTGCGGTCTTTCTGCCTCTCCAGGTCTTTTAGTATATTTCTGGCCCGATCCACCACTCTGTCCGGTACACCTGCCAGTTTGGCCACTTCGATCCCGTAACTCTTGTCCGCCGGTCCAGGTACAAGACGACGCAAAAAAACTATTTCTTTTTTCCACTCCTTGACCGCGATATTGTAATTCTTAAGTACTGAAAATTCCTGCTCCAGCCTGGTCAGTTCATGGTAATGAGTGGCAAAAAGGGTCCTGATGCCCTCGTGCTTGCGGGCCAGTTCCTCCACCACGGCCCAGGCCAGGGCCAGGCCGTCATAGGTACTTGTACCCCGGCCGATTTCATCCAGGATAATCAGGCTTCTTTTGGTGGACTGCCTGAGTATCCTGGCCGTCTCGGTCATTTCCACCATGAAAGTGCTCTGGCCCTGGGCCAGATTGTCCGAAGCCCCCACCCGGGAGAATATCCTGTCACAAAGCCCGATACTTGCTTCTCTGGCCGGCACGAAAGAACCCATCTGGGCCAGGATGGCAATAATGGCTGTCTGCCTGAGCACGGTGGACTTGCCCGCCATATTGGGGCCGGTTATGAGCAGAATCCTGGCCGGTTCCTCCAGGTGCATATCATTGGGCACGTATCCGGATCGGCCCTGAATGGCCTCTATGGACGGATGCCTGCCCTTAATTATCCGCAGGCCGATATCCTTAGTCAAAACCGGCCTGCTCCAGTTCCACTCCCGGGCCGCGCTGGCCAGGCCCTGCCAGTAGTCAATGCGGGCCAGACAGGCAGCCATCTTCTTCATCCGGCTTCCATAACCGGCCACAAACTTCCTCAGCTCTCCGAACATTTCCATTTCCCTGGATTTTCGCTGCTCGGCTGCGCTCAACATACTGTTTTCCAGGTCTTTTAACTCCGGGGTCAGGTAGCGCTCCGAAGAAGCCAGGGTCTGACGGCGCTGGAAATGCTCCGGGACACTGTCCTTCACCGCCCTGGACAGCTCGAAATAATAGCCGAATACCCGGTTATAGCCCAGTTTGAGCTTGGGCAGGTCATTCTGGGTGCGCTCTTTCTCCAACAGTTCTTTGAGCTTGGATTCGCCGTGATCGGTCAGCTCGATCAATTCATCCAGGCGCGGATCATAGCCGGATCTGAAAATTCCGCCCTCGGTTATGAGATGCGGGGGATTTTCCACCAGGGCCATTTCCAGGGTGGAACAAATGTCCTGCATGTCATCCCAGTTGTCCAGGACCTCTTTTACCGGCTGGGGTTTTTCCTCCAGCCTCTGCAGGGCCTTTGCCAGGCCCGGCAATATCTTCAAGGAACGCAGCAAAGCCCACAAGTCTTTGGGGTTGCAGCGATTCAGGGCAATGCGGGTGTTGAGCCTTTCCAGGTCATAGGCCTGGTCCAGTTCCAGGCGCAGAAGTTCGCGCAGGTTGTTGTCCCGGTACAGGCAGTCCACGGTTTGCTGGGTGTCATTTATGGGACCGGGCTCTTTCCAGGGCTGGCGCAGTCTGGTCTGAAGATACCTGGCCCCCATGGGGGTAAGGGTGCGGTCCAGGACATGCAGCAGAGTGCCTGGCCCTTTTTGACCTCCCAGAGTCCGGAACAGCTCCAGGTTGCGGATAGTCACCTCGTCCAGGTAAAGATACCTGGACAGGTTCATGGGCCTGAAGGAGGCCAGGTGAGTAAGTTCTTTCTTTTGGGTCTGGACCATGTACATGAGAATCGCCCCGCAGGCCCGCAGCAGAGCGGGCTTGTCATCCAGGTCCAGCACCTGAAGAGAAACCGCCTGCTGAGAGCGCAGAATCATTTCTCTGGCCGAGCGCGGCTCAAAGTATGAACCGGCAGGCACGAAATTTATCCTTGGCTGCAGGCCCAAGTGGGCCCTGGGCGGTTCATAGCCCTGAGGCAGGAGTATCTCCGAGGGGCCCATTTTCTGCATCCACTGCCAGAGTTCATCCTCGCTTTTAAGCTCCAGCCCGGTCCATTCACCGGTGGAAAACTCGGCCCAGGCCAGCCCTCCCCTGCCCCTGGATGCATCCCAGAAAAGAGCTCCCAGGTAGTTGTTCTCCCGGGCGGCCAGACTGCTGTCCTCCACCACCGTTCCCGGGGTCAGCACCCTGGTTACCTCTCTTTTCACCAGTCCTTTGGCCGCGCCGGGGTCTTCCACCTGGTCGCAGACAGCCACCTTGTGCCCCTTCTCCAGGAGCTGACGCAGGTATTCCTCACAGGCATGATGCGGCACCCCGCACATGGGGACCTTTAATTGGGCATTGGGATTGCGGGCGGTAAGGGTTATCTGGAGTTCACGGGCAGCTGTCTCGGCATCCTCAAAAAAAAGCTCATAGAAATCACCCATGCGGAAAAAAAGCAGGCAGTCAGGATACTCCTGTTTGATCTGCATATACTGCTCCAGCATTGGAGTCAGCTTTACGTTTTCAGGTATATTTTTCCAGCCGGATACTTGGGGCATCTGGTATTATTGCCTTTGTTTCATTCACCAAGCTGCGTTCT
>PWFB01000122.1 GCA_003553695.1 Desulfonatronospira sp. | reverse complement strand
CGTGGGAACATTCCCTGGACGCTCAGCGTCCACAATGACCGCAGGAGCGGTCGGGCTACGCTCCCACGCAGAGCGTGGGAGCGATAAACCCCCAGATTATGCAAGCATTATGTAACACTTACTTTATGACAAACCCTTACTCCTGAAACCCTGTCAGCAAAAACAAGAACCAAGCGCTGCGCGTGGCAGGCCTTAGACAGGATTAACAGGATTGACAGGAGTGATAACCTTTTGGCCTGGCTTCCGGCCAGGACAAAATGATTTTTCTCTTTATCCATCTCTTAATCCAGTTAATCCTGTCAAATAGCTCTTTTCTTTATTGGGTTGCGGGCATAACCCGCCTTAGACATAATGCACAGGAACCAGGAACCACAAACCCAGATATCTGGAGATGTTTAATGCAGTTCAAACCTACAGAAATAGCGGACGTGGTCATGGTAGAACCCAGGGTACTGGGGGATGAACGTGGATATTTCATGGAAAGTTTCCGCCAGGACATATTCAGTCGCGAGATTCCAGGAGTAAATTTCATCCAGGACAACGAATCGTCTTCCTTGTACGGGGTTTTACGGGGTCTGCATTACCAGTTGCCTCCTTTTGCCCAGGCCAAGCTGGTGCGGGTGGTGACCGGCAGGGTGCTGGATGTCTGCGTGGATATCCGCAGCAACAGCCCTGATTTCGGCAGACATGTGGCTGTGGAGCTTTCCGGGGAAAACAAGCGCCAGGTATTTATTCCGGGGGGTTTTGCCCACGGTTTTCTGGTACTGAGCAGTCATGCTGTATTTCAGTACAAGGTGGACCAGGTTTATTCCAGGGATCATGAACGCGGCATCGCCTGGGATGATCCCCGGCTGGGCATTGACTGGGGTATCGGCAGGGACGAAATGACCCTGTCGGACAAGGATGCCGCAAACCCGCACCTGGAAGATGCGGAGATATTCTAAAGGTTCTGGATATGCAATCAGTTCTGATTACAGGCGGTGCCGGGTTCATCGGCTCCAACCTTATAATGCACATGCTGGAAAATCATCCGCAATACCGGGTGATCAACCTGGACAAGCTGACTTATGCCGGCAATCCGGATAATCTTGAAAATGTCAGGAACCACGACAGGTATCATTTCGTACAGGCTGATATCTGCAACAAGGAGTTGGTCCAATACCTTTTTGACCTGTTTGATATCCGGGGGGTGGTGCACCTGGCTGCCGAGAGCCACGTGGACAAGTCCATTTCCGGCCCGGAGGTCTTCGTGCAAAGCAATGTAGTGGGCACATTCACCCTGGTGAACGCGGCCTACAGACATTGGATGCAGGCTCCCTTTGAATGCAGGCAGGGCTATGAATCCTGCCGCTTTCTGCATGTGAGTACAGACGAGGTATACGGCAGTCTTGGAGAGACAGGGCTATTTTCGGAAAACCCCCCTTATGCCCCAAACAGCCCTTACAGTGCCAGCAAGGCCTCTTCGGACATGCTCGTGCGCAGCTATCAGCACACCTACGGTATGCAGACCCTGATTACCAACTGTTCCAATAACTATGGTCCCAGGCAGCATGACGAAAAGCTCATTCCAACCATAATACGCAACGCACTCAGGGACCGGCCCATACCCATCTACGGGGACGGTAAAAATGTCAGGGACTGGCTTTATGTAATGGATCACTGCCGGGGCATCGACCGGGTCTTTCACAGCGGGCGCAGCGGCCATACATATAATATCGGAGGGCAAAATGAGTGGGAAAACCTGAGTATAGCCAGGCTTATCTGCACTGTTCTGGACAGTAAAAAACCCCGCAGTGACGGCAAGAGCTACCAGGATCAGATAAGTTTTGTCCCGGACCGTCCAGGCCATGACTTGCGCTATGCCATAGATGCCCGGAAAATAGAGTCTGAACTGGGCTGGAGAGCCTGGGAAAGCTTTGAGAGCGGCATGGAAAAGACAGTGGACTGGTATACAGAGCGTTATTTATGAAAAATGCTCAAGTACTGGTAACAGGAGGAGCAGGCTATATCGGCTCACACATGGCCAAAATGCTTCATCAGGCTGGTGTGCGGGTCGTGGTTCTGGACGATCTTTCCAGGGGGCACAGGGAGGCTCTCAGGTATGGTGAGGCCTGCATAGGAGGCACTGGAGACCGGGAGTTGCTTGACAGTCTGTTCAGCAGGCACAGTTTTGATGCAGTGCTGCATTTTGCAGCCTTTATCGAAGTGGGTGAGTCTGTAGCTGCTCCAGCTGCTTATTATCATAACAATGTAATGAACGCTCAGGTTCTTCTGGATGCCATGCTCCAGTACCAGGTGCAGAACCTGGTGTTTTCTTCCACAGCAGCCGTTTTTGGAGAGCCTGTCAGTATACCCATAAATGAAACCCACCCAAAGGCCCCGGTCAATCCCTACGGGCGCAGCAAGGCCATGGTGGAGCAGATTCTTGAGGATTACCAGGCAGCTTATGGCCTGCAATGGGTCAGCCTGAGGTATTTCAATGCCGCTGGAGCTGATCCCCAGGGGGAACTGGGTGAACGCCATCATCCGGAGACACACCTGATCCCTCTGGTTCTTCAGGCGGCATCAGGCAGGAGGTCTGGAATTTCGGTTTTCGGAAACGACTATGACACCGGGGATGGCAGCTGTATCCGGGATTATATACACGTTTACGATTTGTGCCAGGCCCATATGCTGGCCCTGGAACGTCTGCTTGGGGGCAGGGGAGGTGGATGCTACAATCTGGGCAACGGGCAGGGCTTTTCAGTGCGCCAGGTGATTGAGGCAGCAGGCCGGGTGACCAGGCGGAATATTCCTGCAGAGGACAATCCAAGGCGTCCAGGGGATCCTGCCAGGCTGGTGGCAGACAGCACACTGGCCAGGGAAGAACTGGGCTGGCATCCCCGGAGATCAGACCTGGAAACAATCATTGAAGATGCCTGGCGCTGGGAACGGGATATTCTTTGCAATATACCGGGATAAGCCTTGAACTTCAGCTCAGGTACTGGATCAGCACCGGCAATGACGTTTGTTTTAAAAGTAACAAAGACCCAAACTGGAAGTAGCTGCCCAGACCTGGTATAATTAGAGTCAGATCAATGAGATGATAAGCTTTTTTCCCAATCAAAGCGGACAATATTACGTTCGTCGCGGTCAAATTCCACGCCTATCAGGTAAATTTCCAGATTTTGACCATGGTATTTATCAGCATACCCTTTTTTGCGGACCTGCTCTAAGGCCGTGCCCGGAGTTTTGTCGAGGTCCAACACCTTAAACTCAAAGATGAAGACCCGGTTTGCAAGGCGCACCGTCATATCGATCCGGCCGTGATTTGTGGTATCCTCGGCGGTGACATCTAAGCCCAGAGCTGTGAAGTAGCAATAGAAAATAGAGGCGTAATACCCTTCGTACTCGGTCAGCTTGTTTTTGCGGTACCAGTCGTGGGGAATGGCGGCAAACAGGGAGTGAAAGACGTTCCCGATATCATCGAGCCGGGCGGCGGACAGGGCCTGATACAGATCGATTTTGCATTTTTCATAGACATCCCGCTGGGAAACGAGGAAGGCGGAAAGACTGTCTGCAAAACTCATGCGCACTTCCAGATTGGGATAATCCAGCCGGTATGCGGTCAGATTGCCGAACTGTTGCCGTTCCTGAATGGTCAGATACCCGGTCTGGAACATCATGGTCTCGATCTCAATATCGTTTACGTCAAAACTGCCCAGCAGACGTTCCGTGGCCACGGTGTTTTCCAGGTTGGGGGCCAGGTACTTGCGGGCAAGAAACAGCTTGAGCAGAAATTCTGGTGTGCCGCTCTCAAACCAGTAGTTGCTGAACTCACCTTCCTCCAGATAATTAAGAATACTGAAAGGGTTGTAAACGCGCTCTCCCAGCCAGGAATAGCCGTTGTACCAGCTGCGGATATCTTCCAGGGTTTTTCCTTCTAAGTGTTCGGCAAACACCTCGGTCATCTCGGCTTCCGTGTAGCCGCAAATGGTTGCGAAGTGTGGACTTAAAGTAATGTCTCTCAGATTGTTGAGCCCGGAAAACAGGCTCACCTTGGAAAATTTGGAAACCCCGGTGAGAAAGGAGAACCGGATATGGGCGTCGCTGTCCTTGATCACGGAATAGAGGTTTTTCAGGCCTTCCCGGATTTCAATTGCCTGCTCCGGGTCCGTGATATTATCCAGAATGGGCTTGTCGTATTCATCCACCAGAACCACGGTCCGCTGGCCGTGTTTGGCTGCGCTTTCTCGAATCAGTTCACCGAAACAGCCGGGAATATCTCCGGGATCCCGGCAGGTAACGCCCAGGGTTTTCTGGTTTTGATACAGAAGATCCACAATGCGCCGATCCAGCTCTTCCCGGTTGCGCACCACGCCCGCGCCAAAGGAAATATGAATAACAGGATGTTTTTTCTTCCAGTCCCAGCGATCAAAAAGCCAGAGATTTTGGAACAGGTCCTGGTTGCCTTCAAAAGCTTCTTTCAGAGTGTCGATGAACAGGGATTTGCCGAAACGGCGGGGCCTTGAGAGAAAATAGTATTTCCCGCTTTCAACCAGCTGATGCACAATCCTGGTCTTGTCCACATAGGTGTATCCGTCTTCAATGATCTCTCGGAGTGTACTCACCCCGATGGGCAGCTTTTTCATTGTTTTTCCTTCTGCGGCTTTGTCAGGGCTGTTTTGTAGTACTATTGCTATTCTTCAATATTTGTGCGCAGTTTCTCGGCAAGCATAACTAACTGTTTTTCATTGCTTTTTTGTTTGAAAAATCCATATGCTCTTGATCACTACTCTTGCCTACTCTTTACTTGAGTCAAGGGCTAAGCAACATGATTTACATCATAATTTTTTTTGTAAAACAACTCAACAATCAAGATGAACCTTTAGTGGCTTACTCCTGAAACCCTGTCACAAAATACAAGAAAAATTTGAGCCATGACGGGGGTTCAGCACTTGGCACTGGGACTGTTTCATTTTTGGACACTAAGCTCAGGTGATCCCCCCCGCCGCGCAAGCGGCTGATGCCTTTTTCCTTGCGGGTTCTTATTCCCGCAAGGAAAAAACATGCTTCTTCAATCTCTTTTATCTGTGTCAATCTGTGTGATCTGTGGGCTAAAAACTCTTTTCTTATCTGGGTTGCGGGCATAGCGCGCCTTAGACACTTAAGTGTCATCAGTTGACGTAAGCATTCAGGGGCTCCTCGATTGTGATTACTGGCACTCACGCCAGAGGCGTGATTCCGGCACCCCCTGAATGCTTGCGCCTTGAACTTCAGCTCAGGTACTGGATCAGCACCGGCAGGGTGATTCCGGACAGGATTGTGGTAAACAGGATTATTGCAGCCAGAAGCTCCGGTGATTTGTTGAACTTTATGGCGTACATAAGGGGCAGGATGGCTGCCGGGGCGGAAGTCTGCAGAACCGCCACGGACATTTCCAGCTGCGATACTGGAAAAAAACAAAGAATACATACTGCTGCCAGGGGTGAGATCACGAGCCGGACTGCACTGGCTGCGGATATTATGGCAGCAAACCTTAGAAGCCTGTCCTTGAGGGAAGACAGGGAGATGGCAGCCAGCTG